>DNNX01000037.1 GCA_003497445.1 Acholeplasmataceae bacterium
AAATTATCGGAGCATGCATCGCGTATGATTGCGATGAAAAATGCGACTGATAATGCAAAAGAAATTGCTTCTAAATTAGAAATTGTATATCACCGCGCAAGACAACAATCAATTACAAGTGAACTCATTGATGTCATCAATGGTTCGAATGTATAGGAGGACGACATGAAAGGAAAAGTCGTACAAGTTATTGGACCAGTTGTAGACGTATATTTTGAAAAAGACTTACCACAAATATATGATGCATTGGTTGCAACATTAAATAAAGAAAAATCCATCACATTAGAAGTTGCCTTACACTTAGGGGATCATATTGTACGTACCATTGCGTTAGAACCAACAGAAGGTCTTAAAAGAGATGCAGTTGTTGAGGCGACTGGTAAGCCGATTGCAGTACCTGTTGGTGATGCCATATTAGGGCGTATGTTTAATGTTTTAGGTGACCCCATTGATGATCAACCTTTAGATACAAAAAATGTTGAAACAGCACCCATTCACAGAGAAGCACCTAAATTTGAGACATTATCATCAGAAGTTGAGATTTTAGAAACTGGGATTAAAGTCATCGACCTATTAGCACCTTATATTAAAGGTGGAAAAATTGGTCTTTTTGGTGGTGCTGGAGTAGGTAAAACCGTACTTATCCAAGAACTTATCCATAACATTGCACAAGAATACGATGGTATTTCAGTGTTTGCTGGTGTTGGGGAACGTACAAGAGAAGGGAATGACTTGTATATGGAGATGAAAGACTCTGGGGTACTTAAAAATACCGCACTCGTCTTTGGTCAAATGAATGAGCCACCTGGAGCACGTATGCGTGTCGGCCTCACTGGACTTACAATGGCAGAACATTTTAGAGATAAAAAGAAACAAGATGTATTATTGTTTGTAGATAACATATTCCGTTTTATTCAAGCGGGTAGTGAAGTATCTGCCTTATTAGGTAGAATGCCTTCAGCAGTTGGATATCAACCAACACTTGCAACCGATATGGGACGTTTACAAGAGCGTATTACATCAACAAAAGATGGCTCAATTACATCGATTCAAGCAGTTTATGTACCTGCAGATGATTATACCGATCCAGCACCTGCTACGGTATTCTCGCACTTAGATGCAACAACCAATTTATCACGTAAACTCACTGAGATTGGGATTTATCCTGCAGTCGATCCTCTTGCATCAACATCCCGTGCGCTTGCACCACATATTGTTGGTGAAGAACACTATGATACTGCAAGAAAAGTTCAAAAAATGATTCAGCGTTATCAAGAATTATTAGATATTATTGCGATATTAGGTATGGATGAACTGACAGATGAAGATAAATTAACTGTACATCGTGCAAGACGTCTTCAAATTTTCTTATCTCAAAATATGCATGTTGCCGCACAATTTACAAACGTTCCTGGTGTATTTGTACCACTAAAAGAAACGATTCGTGGATTTAAAGAAATTATTGAAGGTAAACATGATTATTTACCTGAAGAAGCCTTCCAAATGGTTGGAACCATTGATGAAGCCATTGAAAAAGCTAAAAAACTACAATCGGAGTCATAATTGAAAGTTGATATTAAATCTGTCTTTGGCGATCAATACAATCAAGAAGTAGATTATGTAGTGATCACCAATCAAGACGGAGAAGTTGCAATTTTAAAAGATCATATCCCTATCCTTTTATCAATTGAAGAAGGGTATATTCGTATGCAATCTGAAACGAACACAACGATATGTTATGTCCTTCAGGGTTTTTTAGAGTTTTCTAATAATACATTGACAGTTGCTGCATATGATATCAGTGTTTCTCATACACTAGAAACTGCAAAAGAAGCGTTATTGAAAGACAAACATCAAAGAGAACAACTTGCAAAAGAAGAAAACGTTGATTTTTCTAAACTTGAACGTGATTTATTCAATCACTTAAAAGATGCGAAAGCTGGAAAAGTATGATTGAATATATTCTTTACATGACATCCATGCTCATTTTTTTCTTTATTAATTTACGTATCTTACAAGCACTTCATATTGAAAATAAATTTGAAAAAATGAAGCTTTGGGAAATCAAAACTGCATATTTTATGATCGCACTTGTGATTGCACATATACTCAGTGAGATGATACTTAGAATTGCATCATTATCACAGCTTATGTAAAAAGCCCATAAAGGGCTTTTTTTATAAATATAATTGTTGAATAAAAGTGATTTTTTGTATTCCGTATAATTGTTGTTTGATAGTTTTTATATCATGAATTGTTTGGAGTTGAATTAGGACATGATTTGTAAAATGTTCATAAACGATATTACCTAAAGATTCCATGTGTCGTTTTATTTTATGATACAGGTTATAAGTGAGTGTAATCTCAAACAATTGATATAACCGTAATGTATCATATGTTGTATGTTTAAGTGTTTCATAAGCTGTGTCACGGTAGGCTTTTGTAAGTCCTGAAGCACCTAATAATACACCACCAAAATAACGTATCACAACACACAATGTATGGGTTACTTTTGATTGTATGAGTGCCTCTAAAATGGGTTTTCCTGCGGTATGTTTAGGTTCACCATGATCCTCAAAGCCTTGATGTGTATCATCTATGATGTAGCCATAACAAAAATGATGTGCTTTAGGATGTTCTTTTTTTAATTGATGTAGCACAATCAAAATGTCATCTTTATGTGAAATATCAAAGCATTGACCAATAAATCTTGATTTAGAAACAATATATTCAATGGGTGGATTGTCTTTCATTCGAATCATAGACACCTCTTTAAATCTATGTTATCATAGGTAAGGAATATAAGTGATGTTTTGTCAGTTAATAAAGGAATGTTATGGGAACCATTCAACACGCAAAAGAAATCATTAAAACTTTAAAATCAGAAGGATATGAAGCATATATAGTCGGTGGTGCTGTAAGAGACCATCTTTTAGGATTAAAACCCGTAGATTTTGATATCACCACAAATGCAAAACCGAATCAAGTGATGGAATTATTTGATGCACGTGCAACAGGATTTAAATATGGGACCATCACGGTGCTTAAACATCCTTATACATATGAAGTGACAACGTATCGAACGGATGGGCCATCAGAAGATCAACGTCATCCTGATTATGTTTATTTTGGGACATCTGTTGAAGAAGATGTGATGCGAAGAGATTTTACTATCAATGGGTTACTTATGGATGAACACTTAAATATCTATGATTATGTTTCAGGACAAGAAGATATCATCAAACGTAGCATTAAAACCATAGGTGATCCGATTTTAAGATTTTCAGAGGATGCACTGCGAATATTAAGAGCGATTTATTTTCAAGGGAAACTTCATTTTGAAATTGATTTTCATACTTTAGAATCAATGCGTAAAATGGGTGCCTTAATCCTGCAACTATCAAATGAACGTATCATCAATGAACTGATTAAAATCATTAAAACCAACCATCAACTTCAAGCATTTGAAACCATGCTTCAACTATCTTTACATCACCATATTGTAGGCATTGAAAAAACAGTAGAAACTATTGTTGAAAAGAAAAAATCGATTACCACAGATACATTTTTTACGATTTGCTTTTATTATGATTTAAAAAATATGCAAACATGGAAGTTTTCTAATCAACAAAAACATAAATATCAACAAGCAGCAGAACTTTCTAAGTCACACATCAAACTGAATGCAACACATTTATTTGAATATGGTTTAGAAATTGTCAAGCTTGCAGCCCGCACACAAAGTTATTTATACGGTATTAATTATGCGATGAATAAGTTAGAATATATGTATGCACATTTACCGATAAAGAGCCATGTGGATTTGAAAATGAAAGCATCAGAGATGATGGCACTATCCCACAGAAAAGCAGGAGCATGGATAAAAGAAGTTCAAGAAGATATGGTTAAAAAAATATTAACCCATGAACTTAAAAATGATCGTACAGCATTGTTTATGTATTTTAGAGAAACCTATTTGAAAGGAATACAAAATGAGTGACACAATGAATCAACCTACTTTTTATGTAGGAAAAGTAGATAATATTAATCGAGGAGAACACTTCAAAAATGTAACCATTAAGTTAGAAGATAAAAAACTCATCAATATCAAATTGGATCGTGTGGATGAATCCGCATTGGTTATGGGTCGAATTTATCAATTTGAAGTCGCAATCGAAATGAAAAATGATGTCGATACGTTTTTTCAATGTGTGCATTATGATGCTATTGAAGACATACTCAAACCTAAAGCAATCGATGCTTTATATGATAACTTTTATGAAGTGGCACCTAAGAAAATCTCTGATATTAAAAAAGGCATTGAAGGATATATCGCGCGCATTCAGCATCAAGATTTATCTGCGATCGTGTCTCATATTTACCATACATATCAACATGCATTTTATACACATCCTGCAGCAACGAAATTTCATCATGCATATGTTGGAGGATTAAGCTATCATACGTTGACAATGCTCGAAATTGCAGAAAAATTCTTTGATATTTATCCTTATCTCAATCAAGATTTGATGATTGCAGGTACCTTACTACATGATATGTCAAAAATAGGAGAAATGACAGGTGTGGATGGTGAATATACAACCGAAGGATTACTTATTGGACATCTTGTGATGCAGGCAATTGATATTGATCAGACAGCACGAGCACTTAACGTAAAAGATACAGAAATTGTAATGTTGTTAAAACACATGATGCTTTCTCATCATGGGTTACCAAATTTTGGTGCAGCAAAAAAACCGCAAATTCCAGAAGCATTATTGCTATGGTATATTGATACCATTGATTCCAAATTCACTGTACTGGGTGAAGAATTAGAAAATACAAAAGAAGGTCAATGGACAAACGCACTCAATGTATTAGATAAGATGAAATTTTATAAGTCCAAACAATAAAAAAACATCCGTTTATCGGATGTTTTTTTCTACGTTCATTATTGATTTAAGACATCAAACCATGTTGCATAAAGTGTTTCATAATTTGGATCAAATAATGCAACACCAGATAATAAATATTCATTTAACTGACTGTAGTTAATGTCACGGATGATATCAAAACGTGTGTTATTTGCATTGTTTTCAAATGATAAATCATCTTCTAATAATCTGAAAATAAGTTCACGCTGCATAAATGTATTTTGATATCTTGTAAGGACGGGTGTTAAATAATTGGTAATCGCTGTAGATACAACACTTGGTACGGATGGACCTTCATCTGTTAAACTTTGACGCACATAGTATTCTACTTGATTTAACGTAAGTGCATCAGAGCCACCATTTTCTGGACCTTCATTATATACATTATATGTGACGCCATCTTCTTCGAAAGTGTAACGTTCTTCGGCATCTTTAGTAGCTTCATACATTGCAGATGGTGCATCGCTTACCGTTGTCGTAACAATGAAGTGCCAACCAAATGAAGATTGGACGTTATCAAGTTGTGTTTCTAAGTCTAAGGCATTGAATGTATAGTCGTCATACATATCAATATAAGGAAGTTCAATTTGATCTTGTGTACCATCACCAACAATAAAGTCATGAAGCTCAATTGCTCTATTATAGAAGACTGGATCTAATGTTGAACTATTTGTAACAAAATTAGATTTGTTTGTAATGGCTGAAGAAATATTTTCATATTTTAAATAGAATCCTAATTGACGGTATTTGGCGTAATCTAATTCAATTTGTAAATCATAAGGTGCAGTATTAGATCCACGTTCAATACGTCCTGATGAATTAAAGAGTTCAGCAAGTGTTGCAAATGCTTCAGCTTCACTTCTAAAGTCTCCAATTTGATCGTAAATGTCACCAATGAGTTCTGCAAGTCCTGCTTTAATTTCAGCAACAACAGCAGTTTCTAAAGTATCTAAGTATTCTTGTGGATTATCAGGAGAACCATCACCATCCTGATCGAAATAAACAAGCAAGTGTGAAACTCTTGTAGATTTATACGCTTCATATTGTAATTCAGCTAAATCTGTAAATGCTTGATAAATGTTTGTAAAATGTGCTTCATAATCTTCTAAGTATTGTGCACGTAATTCTGGATATACATATAATTCTCTAACTGCTTGTTCATTGGATGTGACACCAAATGCTAACATTAAGAATTGTTCACGTCCAATAGATGCTGGGAATCCATTAGAAACAAATTGATCTGCAGAAAATTGACGAATGATTTCTTCAAACTGATCTTCAAAATCTGCATATTCTTCGTCTGTAATGACATAGGTTTCTTGTGTTTCAAAATATTTATTTAAAACAATATCTAATGATAGATTCACACCAAAGCGATCAGATAGTCTTTGATATAAGTCATCAACTAAAATATCTGTATTTGATAAAACATCAGTTGAATCTTCAATTAACGCAACAACATTACCAACTTTATTTGAAGCACTACCGTTGTAATTAAATGTTTGATCAAAGAAAGTTCGAATCACTGGATCGTAAATATTGACTGTTAATTCTTCATAGCGTGCTTCAACTTGTGTCGTTACATAAGCATCCGTTAATTTGTTATCAATGAGTTCACTTCTTAAACGTTCATAGAGTTCTGTTGCAGTTTCACTGAATATTTCATCTTCATCTTCCGTGTCAGGATCATCTACTAAGACATCATCTTGTGAGTCACCATCGTCACTTAATTTGAATATTAAATAGCGAGATGAACCAAATGTTTGAACTCTTGAAGAATATGGATTTGTTGCATCCTCTTCATCTTGGCGATCTTCTGAAGTTAATGTTGAATAAACATGAGAACGAAGTGTTGTATTGAGTTCATTCAACTCATCATAAGTATAAGTCGTTTGAAATTCTGTTGAAATGCCTGTAATTGTACCATCGTTATTGATTTGAATTTGAGTTGCAGGATTTAATAAGTTATACATTTCAACAAACTTAGCTTTTACGTTATTATCTGGTAAAGCAACATCTGCTGCGCCAGAAGTTCTAGTTGTTGAAATTGAATAACGTGCATAATAATCTGCAAATTCTTGAGAACTTAATAAGTTTTGATTTTGAGCTCTTGAAGCTAAAACATCATCTAATAAATCTAAGTCAGTAAGAATGTCTACAACATGTTGATAGCCTTCAGAAGAAGTATCATCTAAATCAACATATCCAGGATCATTAGGATCAACAATTCTTACGTCCGGTACTTGATACCAATTACCTCTAGCATCTGATTTTAAACCAACTTCATATAATGTTGCATTTGCTTCATTTAAGTTAATAAATCTGACAATGAGAACTTCGACATCATATCGCCCTTCTTCATTAGATTTGTAGTAAGCAACAACATCAGATTCTTCAACAAATTGTGTAGATTCAGCGTCTTCAACATCTTCTAGAAGTTGATTGTAAGCATAATATCTTTGACCAACACGAAGTAAGTATCTATCAAGTAATTCTGGGATGGATTTGTATCCTTCAAACATTGGACTCATATTTACAATCGCTTGATATAAAGCATCACGATCCACTGCTGGATCAATTAAGTATAGCGAATCTACATATTGTTCGATACTTCTTAATAATCTTTCTTCGTTACTTTCTAACAAGTTATTAAGTGCATCTAAATCTGTGTTTTGGAAAATTGCGTTATTGATTGTTTCATCTAAAAATTCATTGAAAAAAACATCATCATTACTAATGAGTTGAGAAACTTCATTCATCGCTTCTTCAAAAACCACCTCATCAATCATTGTGGAAAGTAAGTCTGCAGATTGAAATCTAAGTTTATCGTAAAGTTCTTTTTCAGTTACAACAATATCTCCATATGTAACATATGCATCATCGGAAACATTACCGTAAGGAACACTGTTTTGATTGCCACATGCAATCAGTGTAAAAGTGAGCCCTAAAATAAAAATTAGAGTCATTACTCGTTTTATATTTTTGTTAGTATTAATCATTATTTTATACACTCCTTCAATCTCAATACAAGCAGGTATAATATAGCATGATTTTGGCTCATATGCAACCACTTTAAATAGATTAGTATAATTCACATAATACTATGCTAAAATACAAACAGGTGATTTCATGACAATTTATAGTTTATCAAGTGGATCCAAAGGTAATATGACGCTTTTAAATAACGATGAAACAACTTTTTTGATTGACCTTGGAATATCAAAAAACAAGATGAAAGACAAGATGAGTCAAATAAATATGAATGTTGCACAGATCCACCATGTTTTGATTACACATGAACACAGTGATCACACCGCAGGATTAAAAAAATTTTTTGAAACATATCAACCCGATATTTATATGACAAAAGGCACATATGAAGGATTATCAAAAGAAGTCCAATCATATGTGAAAAATACGCTCAATATCATTCAACCATATCAATCATTTTTCATTGAAACAATGAAAATTACACCATTTTTATTGTCTCACGATGCAAAAGAACCAGTAGGTTTTGTCATCGAACATAAGGATAAAAAAGTTGTGCATTGTGCTGATACTGGATATATTGATATCTCGAATCATGCCTTGCTCAAACATGCCGATGTCTACATGATAGAATCTAACCATCATCCCGAGTTATTGTTACAATCTCCAAGACCGATGCAACTCAAAAAAAGAATACTTGGAGAAAAAGGGCATTTATCTAACGATGATGCCTCTACACTTATCAATCAACTCATGGGCGATAAGCATACAATTTGGATGATCACGCACATTTCAGAAGATTGTAATTCAGATTTAGAAATTGAGCGCGCTGTCGTAAGACACATCAAAAGACCACTCCAATTAGAGATTGTTTATGCAAGACAACATGAAATAAGTAAGGTGTCATTATGACCATTATTGCTGTAGGAAAACTTCAAACTGCTGGTATCAAAGCATCTTTTGAGCACTATCACAAGCAACTCAAGCATGTTAAAGTGATTGAAATCAAAGAGTCTAACATTCAAAAAGAAAGTTTAGAAATTTTAAAACATATTAAAGATTCAAATCAAGTGATTGTGTGTGCAATTGAAGGAAAAGAAGTCGATACGTATGGCTTTTGTGCGCTATACCAAGATCACTTGGATACAGTTTTTGTTGTTGGTGGTTCTGAAGGTTTAGATGATAGTGTCAAAGCTATTGCTAAGCATACGCTTTCGTTTTCTAAAATGACATTTCCACATCAACTTGCAAGACTTATGTTGATGGAACAAATATTTCGTTGTGAAAAGATCAAACAACATCATCCTTATCATAAATGAGCAAGGTATATTGTAATTTAAACTTGAATGTGATACTATTAACATAAACGCAACATGAGGTCGTTTTTATGTTTTCAACTCAAACTTATTATTATGCATATAGTATGTAAGGAATTGTCTAATGAGGCATTCCTTTTCTGTTGATACATAGGAACGCCAAACATGATCATGAATTCTTGGGTGTTCCAGGAATTTTTTTTATATAAAGAAGGAGAAACAACATGATTATTCAGTTAAAAAATGGTGCAACAAAAGATCAATACAATAAAATCACAAAAGATCTCATCAATAAAGGATATGAAATCAAAGATGTTTCATCAGAACAAGTGATTGTTTTTGGTGTCATTGGAGATACTGCAACACTTGATGAAAGAGATATGTACGCTTATGAAGGTGTGTTTAAAGTCACACGTATCCAAACACCATTTAAAAAAGCAAGCCGAAGTTTTAAAAAAGATGATACCATCATTGACTTAGGCGATAACGTTAAAATTGGTGGTGGTCATTTTCAAATGATGGCCGGACCATGCTCTGTTGAAACAGAATCACTCTTGATTGAAACAGCTAAAGCAGTTAAAGA
>DNNX01000070.1 GCA_003497445.1 Acholeplasmataceae bacterium
CTGCAACCCCATGTCTGTCACTATCTTTTTCATAAATATCTCTACCTAGGAAAAATTTGATGACTTTTTCGTCTAATGACTGGCGGTTTCTTCTTAAAATACCTATCACATCTTCAGACACAGGTGTATTTTTTTCTACTAATACCTCACCTGTTCTTAAGTTCGTGATTTTTTCTTTCGTAAATAACACATCGCCACCATCTGGTAAACGATCCGCTAAAATTTCATCTGGCAACTCATTTTGTAATGAGTATTCTTTTTCAATAATTTCTTTTCTTAATGCATGACGGTTATCTTTAAGTATTTGTAAAACTTCTTTTGTAATTAAAGTATCTTCTTTAACAATGACTTTCCCTGTTTTAGGATCTACCACATCTTGAGCAAGTGTTGTATCTAAAACACGCGCAAGTGCATCAAGTTTTCTATTAAACTTATAGCGACCTACTGCAGCTAAATCGTAACGTCTACGATCAAACAAACGCATACGAATAAACTCACGCGCAGCATCTGCTGGAACTTTTTCACCTTGTCTTAATTTCGCGTAAACTTCAACAATGGCTTCATCACTGTTTTTAGTTTCATCTTTGTCAAACGTAGAATCTAAATAATCGGATTTCCCAAAAATATCATATATATCTTTTTTCTTACCTAAACCAATGGCACGCATAAATGTTGTCATCGGTACTTTTTTAGAACGATCTAATTTCGTATATAAAATATCTTTAGAACCCATTTCTATTTCTAACCACGCACCACGTGTAGGAATGATTTGTGCTGAATAGCGTAATTGATTTAATTTTTTATCAATAGCACTTGTATAATATGCGCCAGCAGAACGAATGATTTGTGATACTACAACACGTTCTGCCCCATTAATGACAAAAGTTCCCGTTGGTGTCATCACCGGGATTTCAGCCATTAAGACCTTGTTTTCTCTTACTTCACCTGTTAAAACATTTTCTAATTTGACTTTAACAGATAGTTGTTTAGCATAGTTAATGTCTCGTTTTTTGGAATCTTGAACATGATACTTAGGTTCTGTAAGTTCGTGTTCTTCAAAATGAAGTTTCATATCACCATTGTGTGCTTCAATTGGTGAAATATCTTGAAGTAATTCTTTAATACCATCTTTCAAGAACCATTCAAACGAGTTCGTTTGGATTTCGATCAAGTTAGGTAAATCTATATCATAACGCATTCTAGAATAATTCCTTCTTGAAGCCTTTTTACCGTATTGAACTACGCGATATCCCATAGGGTCACTCTCCTAAAAAATATAAAATTTAATTGATGAATCGTGGTAGAAAACAACTTTTCGCATTCTATAATATTATCATATAAAATAGCAAATTGTCAATATTTAATCGCTTTGTAAACATCATAGCCTTTTGATTTTTTAACTCTATCAACTACATCAAACATCGTCTTTAAAAACGCTTGATGAGAAGGTGCACCATGTCGTTTACTGATCACGATATAAAATGCACTCTTTGATGTCATGTGTTGATAGATTTGTGTATATAAATCAAAAATTATTTTTTTGCCTGCTCTAATCGGTGGATTCATAACCACTAAATCATACAATCCTTCTGGAACAAAATCAGATTCAATTACAACAACATCTTCTAAGTGTGCCGTGTTCTTTTTTGATAGCGCAACTGCTCTAGGATTCACATCAAACATTGTGACATTAGCGTTTGGATGCAAGGTTTTTAGGACGCACCCTAAAACACCATAACCACTCCCTACATCTAAAACATGTTTGTAATCTTCATAATCAATTGTATGTAATAAAACATCACTGCCATGATCGACGTGTTCCATAGAAAAAACACCATGATCTGTTATGAATGAAAATGTATGGTTGTTGAATTGGTATGTTATTTGCTTTTCTTGGCTCTTTAATTGTTTATCAAATTGATAATAATGCGACATAAATTTAACGGACAAAAAACCCAAGACGTTCATGCCGCCTTAGGTTTTGAGTGTAACTATTAACCGCGATTATTTAAGTTCAACAGTTGCACCAGCTTCTTCTAATTCAGCTTTAAGTGCTTCTGCATCTTCTTTCTTAAGACCTTGTTTGATCACTGCATCTGCTGTCTCAGCTAATGTTTTCGCTTCTGCAAGTCCAAGTCCTGTTGCTGTACGAACAATTTTGATGACTGCAATTTTGTTTGAACCAAATGTTTTTAAGATGACATCAAATTCTGATTTTTCAGCAGCAGCTTCGCTTGCGCCACCAGCAGCTGGTGCTGCAGCGACTGCAGTTGGATCAATTCCAAATTCTTCTTTTAACCCTTCTACGAGTTCCTTAATTTCTAATAAAGACATTTCTTTTAATGCATCTACAAATGCTTGTTTTGTTAATTTTGCCATGATTTATTTTCTCCTTTTTTATTTTTATGCTTCTTCGCTGATCATATTAAGACCAACAGCTAATTCTCTTACTGGTTGCAATAATCCAACTGCGAGTTGTGTAAGTAACACTTCTCTTGGTGGAATGTTTGCAAGTACTTTTGTATCTGCATCATTTAAGAAGCCACCTTCTACAATTGATGCACTCAACACAACTTGAGGATGTGTCTTAGCGAAATCATTTAAGATTTTTGCTGGTGCGACAGCGTCTTGATAACTTATTGCGATCGCTTTTGGACCTGTAAAGATATCAGACAATTCATTAAAACCGGCCTTTAATGCAGCACGTCTCGCAATGTTGTTTTTATATACTTTTGCATCACAACCTGCTTGTTTTAATTGAATACGTAATTCTGTAAATTCTGCTACCGTTAAACCTGGATAATCAAATGCAACGAGTGATACTGCGGTTTGCATTTTTTCAGCAAGTTCATCTACTAATTGTTCTTTTTTAACAAGTATGTCTCTCATCATTTCCTCCTTGTAGTATATATAAAACTCTTTGATTTTTTTCGTCAAAAACCAAAGAGTTCAAAGTTCATTTTGTTTGCCTCGGTAGGATATTAAGCTTTCGCCCCTACTGTCTTTGGTTTTGATTCAATTTCAATTATGATTTTAGTGAATCTTCTAGTACTTTAATACCAGGTCCCATTGAAGAGGATACCGTGATGTTTTTAACATATGTCCCTTTAACGGTGTTTGGTTTGATTCTAACGAGTTGTTGATAAAGTGTGTGCAAGTTATCGTTTAATTTTTGAACATCAAATGATACTTTTCCGATAGGTGCATGAATATTTCCGACTTTGTCTGTACGATATTCAATCTTACCATTTTTGATTTCTTCAACTGCTTTAGCAACATCCATTGTAACGGTTCCTGTTTTAGGGTTTGGCATTAAACCTTTAGGTCCCAATACTCGTCCTAATTTTCCGAGCTCACCCATCATGGATGGTGTTGCTACTAAGACATCAAAATCTAACCAACCTTTAGAAATATCTTCAATGAGTTCATTATCTCCGGCACGGTCAGCACCAGCTGCTTCAGCTTCTTTGATTTTTTCACCTTCTGCAATCACAACAACACGTTGTGTTTTACCTGTACCATGTGGTAAGACAATGGCACCTCTTAAATTTTGATCTGCTTGACGAGGGTCAAGATTGAGTCTAAATGCGACTTCAACAGATGCGTCAAATTTCGTAAATGACGTCTTTTTAACTAAGCCTAATGCTTCTTCTACAACATAAAGTGTATTTTTGTCATAAAGTTTCGCGGCTTCAAGGTATTTTTTACCTCTTTTCATGCTATTCCTCCTAAAATGTGGTCTAGCGGGATATCCTCCCACAATTTAGATCCATTAATCTTTTATTGTAATACCCATATTGCGCGCAGAGCCCGCAATAATGTTCATTGCTGCTTCAACATCGTATGCATTTAAATCACGCATCTTCAGTTCGGCAATTTCACGCAACTGAGCTTTCGTAACAGACCCCACTTTTTCTTTAAGTGCATTACTTGCACCTTTAGAAATGTTCGCTGCTTTTTTAAGCAAATCACTCGCTGGTGGTGTTTTTGTTACAAAAGTAAACGTACGGTCATCATACACTGAGATGACAACAGGAATCATATATCCCATTTGATCTTTTGTTGCTTCATTGAATTGAGAACAAAAGGCTGGAATATTTACTTGCGCTTGCCCTAATGCCGGACCAACTGGTGGCGCTGGGTTTGCTTTTCCTGCTTGAATTTGTAGCTTTAATTGTTTAACAACTTTTTTAGCCATGAACACATCCTCCTTCTTTTACATAAGTATGTGGTTTGACAATGTCTTCCACTATGGTGTGTTTTTAAAACATGCGAGGCTATATTATCACGAAACTAGGTAGTTGTCAACGAAAATTCCTAGAATTCGATGACTTTCACTTCGTGGGCATCAATTTCAGTTGGTGTTGCACGACCAAAGAGGTCAATTTCAACAACAACTTTTGCTTGATCGTTATCCACGTTTGATACTTTTCCTTTAATACCTTGATATGCACCTGATAAAATTTCAACATGCTTATCAAGTAATTGATCATATTTAGGTTTAGAAATAACACCAATTTTGAGTAAGATTTGTTTGATTTCTTCTGGTGCAAGTGGTACAGGTTTTGTCCCACCACCGGAAGACCCTAAGAATCCAGTGACTCTTGGTGTGTTTCTCACAACAAACCAAGAGTCATCGGTGACAATCATTTCAACAAATACATACCCTGGGTACAATTGTTTGATCTTCTCTTTTTCTTTACCATTTTCTTTTTTCTCAATGATTGTTTCTTCAGGCACGATGACTGAGAAAATGAAATCATTCATTCCCATAGAGTCTACACGTCTCAGTAAATCTTCTCTTACTGAATTCTCATAACCTGAATACGTTTGGATGATATACCAACGAGCTTGTTGGCTCATAGAATACCACCAAGTAAGTTAAGAATTAGGAAGTTGAATAATAAGATGACGAGTGTTAGAAATAATAAAAATAGAATGGTACGTACGGATTGATCTAAAAATTTTGAACGGGTTGGCCAAATGATTTTTTTAAGTTCTGGAACTGCAGGAATAAAGAATGGATAAATAACCAGTATTAATCCAAAAAATGAAATCACGAGTAAAACCCATGAAAAAATAGTCCCGTTAGGTTCTGTTCCAAGTATAGGAAAGTTTGGGTTAATTTGGAGTAATGGATTCCCACTAATAATCATAAGCGCAAGTCCTGCAGATACTGTTGCAAGTACACCTAATAATAAATTTTCCCACTTATACTCTTTGGTAAGAACTTCAAGTAATTTTGATTTTTCTTCTGTATCTTTTACTTTGATTGCCATAATTTACACCTCTATTTAGTTTCTTTATGAGTCGTATGTGCATTACAATGAGGACAATACTTACTAATAAGAATACGATCTGATGTTGTAGAAGCTTTCGTCATTGTATAGTTCCGATTTAGACATACACTACAAATTAAAATAATTTTTTTACGCATTAAAAAACCACTCCTGTGGTCAATGTATGAGTATTTTATCACGATACATACATTGAGTCAACGATTTTAAAAGGATTTTCAAGAAATCTCTTTTTTGATTTGTTGTTTAATCAAATAAATCGTATTATACACTTGTTTTTTACTTAATTGCAATGTTTCTGAAATATATTTGATGGATCGATGACTATCAAAATATAGTTCATATACTTTTTGTTTTCTTATATCATCAAAGTGAATATGAATCTCTTCTTTATATGTGGATGGTGATTCTAGTTGATAGAAAAACGCCGGTTCTTTAAGGATATAACCATTGATTTCTTTTTTTAATGCGTATAATCTTCTTTTTAAAATAAGCTCAAAATATCTTGTAAATGTTTTATTATAACGTTCATTAAATGTTTGAATGGCCTTATATAACATGATCACGCTCTCTTGATAAAAATCATATTTGTTATCTTCATCAAGATACAATGCATGTATATTTTTCCAAATGAATTTCTCGTATTTTTTTAACATGAATGCAAAAGCATCTTCATGAAAATGATCTTTGATTAAATATATGATTTCATAATCATTGATCTTAAACATTCATCTTATTGTGTGAGTACTTGCATAATCAGTGCAGCTGCGACACTGACATTTAAAGACTGCACATGTCCTTTCATTGGTATCATAATCATTTCATCACATAATGGTTTGATTGAATTTCGGATGCCTTTACCTTCGTTACCAAGAATGACTGCAACAGAACCATTGTAACTTGCGTCTTGATATGACACAGCATCTTTCATGTCGGTACCATAGATTTTCACCCCGGCTTCTTTCAGTAATGCTATACCTTTAAATAATTGAGGAACTATCACAATCGGGACATATTCAATAGCACCTGTTGACACTTTTGCAACCGTCGCATTTAAAGGTACTTGTTGTTTCTGACTCATAATAATGGCATCCAAACCCATGGCATCTGCACTTCTAATGATTGCACCTAAATTATGTGGGTCTTCAATTGAATCTAATATTAAAAATTTCCCATTTGATATGTCAGTGATGTCTTCAATCTTTTTATATTGATATGGTTCAACCTCAGCAACAATCCCTTGATGTACTGCATGGTTTGTTATGTTATTAAGATGACCTCTGTCAACTTTATCAATTTGAATAGACGCGTCCTTAAGATACTTTAAAACAGTTGCATCCGACATTTTATGATCAATCATCAATTTATATATTGGACGTTTTGCTTTCAAAGCTTCAATCACGACGTTTTTACCGTATATAATCATGACTTACCTCATTATATGATATTCATAGAATAAAATATGATTTTTGTTTGAAATATTTGAGTTAAAAAAAGCGCATGAAGCGCTTTTTGTTAATGAAGTTCAGAAATTTTGTTAATCATCGATGAAATCACTTCTTTGGTCCATCTTGTAATATTTGACAAGATGTACATCATTGGAAATGCTGCCTGAGAAATAGATAGAAGTAATAAGATTTGTGGAACTGTCAATGGATCAACTGGATAATATTCTTGTGTGAAGAATGGTGCGTAATTGAAGAAACTTGGCAAGTATATAATAGATGCAACAAAAGCAAGAATCATAAGTACATACACGGTTCTACGGACACGATTAAATGGTAATGATAATCGTAGTAGAACAAGTAAAGATGTAAATGTTGCGGAAATGACGATGATTGTTGACGTTTGAAGCTGATTCATTTCCAAAACACTCGCGAATCCAAAAACAATCAAACTGTTAATCATGACAACAAGTGCACCCGGTAACGATTTTTTAATGACGTTAAGTAAGAAATTGCCTTCAACACGTTTATTATTTGATTCAAGTGCTAAGATGAGTGCTGGAATACCAATTACCAAATAATCGATTAAAATGAGCTGACTTGGTTGAATTGGATATACGCCACGTCTCGCAATCGCAATAATAATGAGTAACAATGTAAAAATATTTTTTGTTAAGAATAATACCGCAACTTTTTGAACATTATTTATGACACGTCTACCCTCAGAAACAACTTTAGGCATAGAAGAAAAGTTAGAATCTAATAATACTAAATGTGAAACATTTCTTGCTGCTTCACTTCCCGATGCCATTGCTACAGAGGTGTCTGCCTCTTTAAGTGCTAATATATCATTCACACCATCACCGGTCATAGCAACTGTGTGTCCATTATTTTTAAGTGATTCAATAAGCAATCTTTTTTGACCAGGAGATACACGACCAAAGATTGTATATATACCTGCTGCTCTTACGACGTCTTTGTCAGAAAGCCCTTCTAAACTAATATATTTATCTGCATCAACAATCCCTACACGTTGAGCAATTTTAGATACAGTGACTGGGTTATCACCCGAAATCACTTTGATACCCACTTGATTTTCTTTGAAATATTTGATCGTATCTTCTGCATCCGGTCGAATGGTATCTTCAATCGTAATCAATGAAATTGGTGTTAAGGTTTTGAATGTATAATCATCTGTAATCGGTTCATCTGTTCTTGCGATACATAAGACTCTAAAGCCTTCTTCAGCAAAACGATTGACTTGAACTTTGATTGTTTCAGGATATTGATTTTTAAGTACGTATTCAGGCGCACCTAATACAAAGGTCCCATATTTTTCAAATTCAACAGCTGAGAATTTTCGTGCACTTGAAAACGGAATTGTATTTTTATGTCTAATACGTTTTGCATTCCCAAAACGGTCTGATAGCGCTTGAGAAGTTAAATTTGTATCGTTTAATGCGTTAATCATTGCGGATACAACATTTTTCGTGCTTAACTTATCATAACGTTCTAACTCAACCGTTGAGTGAACACTCATAGTACCATCTGTGATTGTACCTGTTTTATCAAGACATAACATATCTACACGTGCAAGCATCTCAATACAATACAACTCTTGAACAAGAGTATTATTTTGAGCAAGTCGAATAACACCTACTGCTAATGCCATACTTGTGAGTAAGAAAAGTCCTGATGGAATAATACCAATCATTGCACCTGTTGTGGCTTTAACGATATCTTCATACCCTAAGCTCGTATTGGTTGTCATTGTATAAAACAACAATCCAGCAAGCGGTACGATAATCCCTGCAACAGTTCTAATAATGATTTTTAAAGATGCAAGTAAGTCTGATTTTGGTTTTTGATAAACTTTTGCTTGTGATGTTAACTTTTGAATGTAAATATCGTTTCCGATCGCTGTGACTTGTGCATAGCATGAACCAGAAACAACATAACTACCTGAATATAACGTATCCCCTTTACGTTTAAGAATCGGATCTGATTCACCAGTTAAAAGTGATTCGTTTACTTCTAATGTGCCTTCACGTACAACACAATCTGCAGCAATTTGTTTACCTGAATTCAAATATAAGATATCATCGATTACAATATTGGATACTGAAATTTCATAATCTCCAGAATCTCTTACAACGTTTGCAGTTGGTGCAGAAAGTAATGATAACTTGTCAATCATTTTTTTCGCACGAATTTCTTGTATGATACCAATTGCGATATTTGCTGATACGGCGCCTAAGAAAAAGAAATTTGCAAATTCTGCGCCAACACTTAATAACCAAACAGCAATTGAGAAATTTAAGAAATTAAAAAATGTGAATAAGTTCGCAATGACAATTGATGAAACACTCTTTGAACTCCCTGTATCCATAACATTAGAAAGTCCCGCCATAATGCGTGATTCAACATCTTCATTTGAAAGACCAACTTTAATATCAGGATTGTATCTTTCTACCACTAAGTCGTCTTTTGACTTTACTAAATGACTTTCATTGAGACTGTCTAAGTCTGC
>DNNX01000097.1 GCA_003497445.1 Acholeplasmataceae bacterium
GGAAGTTTTAGTTTTTGAAGAATCGATTCTGAGTGTAATAACATTGCTTCTAACGCTTGATAAGAATCTTCTGGTTTTGTAAATTGAATGAGTTCCACTTTGTGAAATTGATGCTGTCTTAAAATACCTTTGGTGTCTTTTCCTGCAGAACCTGCTTCAGAACGAAATGCGGTTGTATATGAAACAAACTTTACTGGTAGCGGCTCTTGTATGATTTCATCTCTAAAATAATTAATTGATGGCACTTCTGCTGTTGGGTTTAAATACCAAGAACGATCTTCTAACGATAGTTTAAATGCTTCTTCTTTAAATTTTGGAAATTGTCCGGTTGCTGTCATAGAGGTTTCATTGACAATATATGGCAACATCATTTCTGTATAACCATTTTCTTGAGCATGCGTATCCATCATAAATTGTAATAGTGCACGTTCTAATCTTGCACCTAATCCTTTATCTACAACAAAACGACTGCCTGTAATTTTAGCCGCACGATCAAAATCTAATATCCCGAGTTGTGTTCCAAGTTCAACGTGATCTTTTGGTTGAAACGTGAATTTTTTTGGTTCTAAATATGTTTTAATTTCTACATTATCTTGTTCATCTTTACCTACAGGTGTTGTCGCACTTGGTATATTGGGTGTATTTAATAACATTTCTTTTATTGTTGTATCGATCTGTAATAACGTTTCATCGAGCGCTTTGATATCCGTTCCAATCGTTTCGACTTCTTTTAATACTTCTGAAGCATCCTTATTTTCTCTTTTTAGTGCTCCTATTTTTTTAGATGTTTCATTTCTGAACGCTTTCTTTGCTTCAACGTCTACAATTACATTTTTTCTTGTTTCAGATAGCGAAACAAGTTCTCTCAAATAAGAAAAATCTTGACCTCTGGTATTAAGTTTTTCAATGACGCTATCAATGTTATCCACAATGTATTTTAAGTCAAGCATGTGTTATCCTTTATTTTTAAGTAGGTTTTTAAGTTCATTTTAAAGTGTTGGTTCCTCTAAAGCAAAATCAATGATGGCTTCGATGTAATCAATTTTAGATCCAACATCATATCTTTTTGCTTGAAGTGATGTTGCATAAACATCTTCAGATGTCATTAAATTTAAGATTGCATCTGTAAGCTGGATTTCTCCCCCAAAGCCTTTTTGTTGTGTTTTTAAAATGTTAAAAATAGCGGGTGTTAAAATATATCTACCACCAATGGCATGTCTTGAAGGCGCGTCTTCTTTGTTAGGTTTTTCTACAACACCTTTTAATAACATGGTGTTTCCTTCTATTGATTTAGGGTCACAAATGCCATATTTAGGTGTGTTTTCTAAAGATACTTCCATAGTGCCAAGAATAGATGCTTTTTTGTTCTCGTAAACGTCGATAAGTTCTTTAAGAGCTGGTTTATTTTTACCAACATATAAATCGTCACCTAATAAGACAGCAAAGGGTTCATTACCAACAAATGCTTCTGCTTGTAATACGGCGTGTCCAAGACCTAGTTGTTCTTTTTGTCTAACAAAATAAATGTTGATGCCTTCCGCAATACCATGTACTTTCTGATATAACGCTTCTTTTCCTTTTAATTTTAATATTGTTTCTAATTCGATGTTGTAATCAAAATAATCCACAATGGCATTTTTATTGCTGCTTACAATAATGAGAATGTCTTCAATACCGCTTGCCTTTGCTTCGTTGACGATAAATTCAATGGTCGGCCTGTCAATGATTGGTAGCATTTCTTTTGGAATTGCTTTTGTAATTGGTAAAAATCTTGTGCCGTAACCTGCTGCAGGAATGACTGCTTTTTTAATCATAATTGTCCTTTCACATTGAAATGTCTTGATTAACTCTATTTTAGCACAATTATGTGATTTTAATATGTTATAATCGTATCGAAAAGAGGACATGATGCTTGAGTTATTAAAATATGTGCTTTTAGGGATTATTCAAGGTATCACTGAAATTTTACCGATATCTAGTAGTGGTCATTTGACTTTGTTTAGTCATTTTCTAGGCATGAATTTAGATAAATTAACTGTTTTTTTGATGCTTACAAATACAGGGTCTTTTTTGGCAATTTTATTTTTCTTTAGAAAAGATGTGGCTGGACTTGTTCAATCAAGTTACCGCTATATCATCAAAGCAGATCATAATTTCAAAGAGGATTTCTTATATGTTATAAAAGTAGGGATTGCTGTGATTCCAGTAGGAATTGCTGGCCTTATATTTGAAAACATCCTTCCTAACGATCTACTTACAACGTCAATAGCACTCTTCATTACGGGTTCTCTTCTTCTAATCATTTATTTAAATCGTCATTTTGAATACAATAAAAATGTAACCTTTCAAAACGCCATCGCTGTTGGGTTGTTTCAAATGTTTGCGGTTGTTCCTGGGATTTCAAGAAGCGGGATAACTCTTGTTGGTGGACTCAGTCAAAAACTACCTTTAAAATCTGCGATGAAGTTTTCGTTTTTAAGTTACATCATGATTTCGATTCCTGTATCTGTTCTAGGATTTATTAGACTCTCAGAAGTGAACGAGTCTGTAAATATTTTGGGTTATGGTGTGTCATTTATTTTAAGTTTTATTTTTAGTTATTATGCGATACGTTGGTTTTATCGTCACGTAAAAGTAAAAAATTTAATTTATTTTTCTGTGTACTGTTTCGTAATTGGAACGATATCTTTAATCATTTATTTCATATAAAAAAGGAGCTTTGAGCTCCTTATTTTTTTATTGTTTTTCATCTAATCTTTAAACAATTGATCGTTCGTTTCTGTCTCATCGTTCTCTTCTGTATCTTCCAAGTCCGCGTCTAACTCTTGGACAATTGGTGTTGTTTCTTGTATATCCACATCCAGTGTTTCTTGTACAAAAGCATCTTGATTTAAAGTTTCTTCTTCCTCATCTTCTTGATGTGGAACAATGGCTACCGTCGACACCTTTTGATCATTTTTTAATTTTATAATGGTAACACCTTGTGTCGCACGATTGGTTTGTGCAATTTTAGATGCATCCGTTCTCATAACAACACCACGATCTGATACAACAATGATGTCGTTTTCATCTGTCACAACCGTTAGTGTTTTAAGTGCACCATTCTTTTCTGTGACGTTTAATGTTTTCACACCTTTTCCACCACGATTTTGAGGACGGTATTGATCCGTTTTGGTACGTTTACCAAATCCATTTTCGGTAATCACTAAGATATCTTCATTTTCTCTATTTGGATCAATAATCGCGACACCAACAATGGCATCGTTTGAAGATAAACTCATCCCTTTTACACCAATGGCTGTACGACCAACGGTAGAAACCATCGTTTCATTAAAGCGAATTGCCTTACCGTTGGATGCGCCTAATATGATATCTTTTGTGCCATCTGTGAGCGAAACATTGATAAGTTCATCATTGTCTCTTAAATTCACAGCGATGATTCCGTTTTGACGAATGTTTTTAAATTCGGACACAAGTGTGCGTTTAACAATACCGTTTTTCGTTACAAATGTAAGTGCAGCTTGTTCATCATCAAAATCTTTTACGCACGTCATAGAAGCAAGACGTTCCTCAGGATTGAGTGCGAGCAAGTTTACTAAAGGAAGCCCTTTAGATTGACGAGACCCTTGAGGAATTTGATATCCTTTTATTTTGTAAACACGTCCTGTATTTGTAAAAAATAAGTGATAGTCGTGTGTGGATGTAAGTTCGATGTGTTCGACATAATCATCTTCATGAACTTTAATCCCTGCCATCCCAACACCACCACGGTTTTGAGATTTATATTGATCTAAACTCATGCGCTTGATATAACCGTTATTCGTGATTGTGATCACAACATCTTCAACTGGTATGAGATCTTCGTTTTCAATTGTAATATCTTCTGTTAAATTAATCTCACTTAATCTTGGCTCATGATATTGTGTTTTAATTTGTTGAAGTTCTTCTTCGATTATGGCAAGTTTGCGGTCATCTTTAGCAATGATATCTTTGAAATCTACAATTTTTGATTTTAAGTCTTCGTGTTCTTGTTGTAGTTTTTCGATTTCAAGACCTGTAAGACGTTGAAGTCTTGTATCTAAGATGGCGCGTGCTTGAATGTCATCGATGTCATACGTTGCAATGAGTGCATCTCTAGCATCTTCTGCAGTTTTTGATTGTTTAATAATTTGAATGGCATGATCAATATCGTTAAGTGCTTTAATTAATCCTTCTACGATGTGTTGTCTTGCTTCAGCTTTTTCTAAATCAAAAACGGTTCTACGTAAAACAATTTCAACTTGATGATCAAGGTATTTCTCATACATATCTTTGAGTGAGAACATTTTTGGTTGACCTTTATCAAGTGCAATCATATTAAAGTTGAATGATTGTTGCAACTGTGTATGTTTATATAAATTATTAAGCATCACGTGTGCATTGACATCTCTTCTTAATTCAATGACAACCCTCATACCGTTTCTGTTAGATTCGTCTCTTAAATCTGTAATGCCGTCTAACACTTTGTCTTTTGCAAGTTGTGCGATACGTTCAATGAGTGTTGTTTTGTTCACTTGATATGGAATCGCCGTCACAATAATCGCAGATTTATTTTTAAATTCTATGATTTCTGTTTTTGCTCTATTCACAATAGATCCACGGCCTGTTTCATACGCTTGTATGAGGCCACTGATTCCTAGGATTTCTCCTCCAGTTGGAAAATCCGGGCCTTTCACATATTCCATTAATTCTTGTGTTGTGATGTCTTTGTTTTGCATGTATGCAAGGAGTCCATCAATCACTTCCGTTAAGTTATGTGGCGGAATATTGGTTGCCATTCCAACAGCAATTCCTGTTGATCCGTTTACAAGTATATTTGGATATCTTGATGGTAAAACAGATGGCTCTTTTTCACTGTCATCATAGTTGTCGATATAATCCACTGTTTTCTTTTCTATGTCTCTCACGAGTTGTCCAGCAAGTTTAGAAAGTCTCGCTTCGGTATAACGCATGGCAGCAGCACCATCACCGTCTACAGAACCAAAGTTACCATGACCATCTACAAGCGGCATACGATAACTAAATGGTTGCGCCATACGTACCATTGCTTCATACACTGAAGATTCGCCGTGTGGGTGATATTTCCCGATGACTTCTCCAACGATACGTGCCGATTTTTTATGTGCTTTATCTGAGGTCATTCCAAGTTCATTCATTGCAAACAAAATTCTTCGTTGAACAGGTTTTAAACCGTCTCTTACATCCGGTAATGCACGTGACACAATCACGCTCATTGCATAGTTAAGAAATGAGGTTTTCATCTCACTGGAGATGTTGATTTCTTTGACGTGATCTCTCGATTTGTTTAATTCATCCATGTGTGATTAAGTCCTTTCTAAACATCAATGTTGCTTGCGTAAATAGCATTTTGTTGTATGAATTCTTTGCGGGGCTCAACTTCTTCACCCATGAGCATACTAAATACTTGATCAGCATCCATTGCATCACTCAGTGTGATTTGAAGTAACGTTCTTGTGTCTGGGTCCATTGTTGTTTCCCAAAGTTGTTCTGGGTTCATTTCTCCAAGACCTTTGTACCTTTGAATGCTTGGTCTACCACCCATTTCTTTTAATGTTGCATCAAGGGATTCGTCATCATAAAGATATTGAATATTCTTTCCTTGTTGAACTTTATATAATGGGGGTTGTGCCATATAAATATATCCTTTTTC
>DNNX01000106.1 GCA_003497445.1 Acholeplasmataceae bacterium
TGGAGGGGCTTACGCCGCCTCCGCAAACTCAATGGCAGTTTCCAAAGCGTTTTTCTTACGCGTTTGGTTTCCACCGAACCATGATGAATACAGACGATTGTCTGCGTTACGTCCTTGGACGTGGTCAGTAACATATGTCACTGAGTTATATGCCTGCCACCATGAACCTTCAGCAAATTCAGCACCTGGCTGAGTCTCAAGAACATTGAGACATTCTTTTGCATTCCGTGACAAAGTCTCGACAGACAATTTCTTATCCTGCACACGCTTGTCAGATGTACGAGGATAAACCGTATTGTAGTATTCAATCAACTTATCCATTGAGAAACGCTTCGAACCAAGGTACTCAGCCATCTCACGGTATGTTGCAAGCTTTTCAGATGCAATGCCAAGAGCTTCCTTGACTTCACCTGGATTGAACTCAACACGGTGACCAACTTTCACTTGACGTTCCGCTTGCATGCTCAGTGAAAGAGACAATGTGTTATTACAAACCACACGAATTGGTGTGAATCGAACATCGATTGACTTACCATATTGATGTGGGTTAGAGAAAAGCAGATACGATTCAACTGTATCGCCACCAAACAGATCAAATGAATCTTTGACTTTTGCCAAAGCCCATACCATTTGACCATCTTTCAGAGATCCAGCAGTGTGCATCTCCATATCACCAGCAAACACGTACTCGCTGAAGAATTCGAAAGCTTGCTCGTTCTGGACTGGATTCCAGTCTTTACCTACATTGGTAAGAACTTTACCATCAGTAGAACGAACGAGAGCTTTCTGGCCAGTAGAGATGCGTTCGCCGTTGAAGTCGACGAAAGACTCACATTCCTGAACTGACCAATCAACTCCAGCTTTTTCCATCATCTGGGCTGGTGTTAAATCATTAGAAACCGGTACGCCAAGACCGTGCCAAGGAACTTCACCCGCGTATGCCATTGTTTCAACCATGTGTGCCATAATCAATGCTCCTATGCATTTTTTGTTTCGATGTGGATATTATACAGCAACTGGACGGGAATGTACACACTTTTTTTCATTTAATTTCAATATAAATAGCAATAACTTATATTGGATTATTAAAATGATTGATATTGAACTAATACTATTAGAATTAGATTCTATAAAATATATTTTAGACAAGCAAAAAGCAAATCGAAATCCTAATGATTTATCGCGCGACGTAGCCGGACTTTATGATGATGCATATTGCCTTCAGTCTGTTAAAGGATGTTCTGACGCTTTTTATGCAACCGGTGCAATGTCATGGTATGATCATAAGGAGATAGAATTTAATAACTTTATTTTTGATCAATTAAAATACACAAATAGTATTATAGAAGAATTAGGATTATATAGAACAAGGGTTCTTACACTAAAACCAAAAACTTGTTATAATTTTCATAAGGATAATGGGCCACGAATCCATATTCCATTAATTACTAATGATGATTGTATTTTTATTATAGATGATAAAATTCATAGATTCCCAGCAGATGGTAATTATTATTATGTAGATACCACTAAAAAACATTCAGCAATGAATGGCTCACAGATCGATCGAATTCACCTTGTTGGATGTATCCATGAAAAACTGCTTGTATGAATTAAATTATCAATATGATAATAACATATTATTGGATGAAGCATTAAATATCGGAGAATGGAAAAATTTTAAAGATCCGAGTAATAATCATGTTTTTAACCATTGGTATTATAAATCAATTGATAATGGGTATGCAAAAGAAATTGTAGATTATTTCTCAAATAAAATTGACGTAGATATTCGTGCAAGATTCTTTTATCAAAAATCCAATTGGACACTGCCATTCCATAAAGATCGTGGTACTCAATGTAGTATTAATTTTATTTTAAATGATACCAATGACAAAGTATCATTTCGAGACGGCGATTTTTCATATAAATGCGCGTTATTAAATTTACAAAAAGAACACGCTGTAGTAAATCCTAAATCTGATAGAATTATGATGAAATTAAGTATCTTTGATAAACCATATAATGAAGTATTAAAATGTATCACTGCCTAATCTTTGGAAATGTATCACAGCCAGCACTAATTCATAGAACTGCTGGAATTTATAAAATATCACATCATCTTAGATCACTAGGTTGGGATGCTGAGTCTATTGATTATTTTAATTATTGGACATTATCAGAATTACAAGAGTTTTGTAAATCAAGAATAACATCTAATACTAAATTTATTGGTATTAGTCATCTATTCATATATGATCAAATATCAAATCATCTATATAATTTTTGCAAATGGTTTAAAAATGAATATCCTCATATTCATATAATATCCGGATCAATGTCATATCCTAGGATTAAATGCAAATATATTGACTATCAAATAGCTGGATATGGAGAATACGCATTAGAAACATTAGTTAAATGGTTATATTCGAATAATAAGAAACCGATCTTTGATGATAATAATATTATTAATGCGATTGATAATTATCCAGCTTTTCCAATGAAATCATTATATACCGCATATGAAGATAGGGATTATTTAAAACCTCACGAGTGGATTGGAATAGAAACCACTAGAGGTTGTATATTTAAATGCTCATTTTGTAATTTTCCGGTACTAGGCGTAAAAGAAGATCATTCTAGATCTGCAAATGATTTTGAATATCATATTAAAGATATGCATGACAGATATGGTATAACTCAATACTATATTACTGATGAGACATTTAATGATCGCGCTGATAAAGTAGAAGCTTACGCTAATGTTATCGATAATTTAA
>DNNX01000041.1:0-3467 GCA_003497445.1 Acholeplasmataceae bacterium
TATTTATGTTTCACACCTGATGAAGAAATAGGTAGAGGTGCAGATTATTTCAATTATGACTTTTTCAAGGCATCTTATGCTTACACTATGGATGGCTCACGCGTTGGTGAAATTGAATATGAAAACTTTAATGCTGCACATGCCTGGGTAACCTTTACTGGAAAAAGTATTCATCCTGGTGCCTCTAAAAATAAAATGGTGAATGCATCTCATATTGCGTTTGAATTTCATCATTTATTACCTAAAGCATTAGATCCTAGTCTTACAGAAGGCTATGAAGGTTTTAATCATCTAACAGATGTTAAATCAACCGTTGATCATGGTCAAAGTATTTACATCATAAGAAATCATGATATGACATTATTTGAAAAACAAAAAGCTTCATTTGAAACGATTGCTAAATTCTTAAATAAGAAATACGGATATGAAGCTGTTTCACTCAAATTAAAAGATACTTATTATAATATGGCAGAAAAAATCAAACCCAGATTTGAAATCATCCAAAAAGCAATGGATGCCATCAAAAGATGTGGATTAACACCGATTACTTCTCCTATTCGAGGCGGTACCGATGGTGCAAGACTCACTTATGAAGGTTTATTATGTCCAAATTTGGGTACTGGTGGGTATCAATTCCATGGTCGATATGAATTCGCATCCATACAACAAATGGAAAAAGCACTAGAAATTATGTTTGATATTATCAAACATGCATAATAAAAAAACACCTAATTATAGGTGTTTTTTTATTATTTTTTCATATATTTCATAGCCTTTTTTATTTAAATGAAGTCCATCCAAATGATATTGTTTGCACAATACATCTTTACATAAAAATGTTTCATACATATCAATCAGTGTTGCATGTTTAATTTTTTCTAATATCAACGTTTTTAATTGATAGAGTCTCTCATTTGTTCTAGGTTGGTCTCTGATTAGGAAATACTGTGAATCTACAGGTAAAGGTAAGATAAAATACACTTCATATGCTTGTAATTGATCAATGATCGATTGGATTCTTTTCATAATATCTTCATCAGAATCATTGGTGAAAACAAGATCGTTAGTTCCAATATGAAGAAACACTTTTTTTGGCTCATATAAATGAATCACATTGATGCGATTGAGTACACCTTCTGTTGTATCGCCTGCAATCCCAAGTTTATGTATATTAAGTGTCGGTTTATAATAAGCAACCATTGAATCACCAACTATAAGATGATCAACTTTTTTGGCATATTTTTTAAAATAGGCTACTTTATTTTGATAATCTTTTTGTATAAGTTGCCATATCGCTTCTAATGATGTATTCATGAACTTTTCAACTCAAGTAAGGCATCTCTTAGTTCTGCTGCACGTTCAAAATCAAGTGCTTTTGCGGCATCTAACATTGCCGATTCAATGTCTTTAATAAGTTTCTTTTTCGTTTCTTTATTTACGACTTTCTTCACTTGATCTTCATCAATGACTTGTCTTATAGAAATATCATCACGAATGGCTTTTTTAACTGTAATGGGTTGTGTACCATACATTTCATTGAAGGTTTGTTGCTTATGACGTCTTCTTTCGGTTTCTTTTATCGCATAGTCCATTGCTGCACTGATAGTGTCTGCATATAAGATGACGCGACCATTTTGATTTCTTGCAGCACGTCCAATCGTTTGTACAAGTGAACGTTCACTTCTTAAAAATCCTTGTTTATCAGCATCCAATATCGCAACCAAACTCACTTCAGGTAAGTCTAGCCCTTCTCTAAGTAAATTAATACCAATGAGAACATCATAGGTGCCTTTACGTAAATCCGTTAATATTTGAATACGTTCAAGCGACTTAATTTCACTATGTAAATACGCGACTTTTAACCCCATCTTTTTGAAATATGCCGTAAGATCTTCACTCATACGAATGGTAAGTGTGGTCACTAAAACGCGTTCATTACGTTTGACACGTTCTTGAATTTCAAAAAACAAATCATCCATTTGACCCATTGTTTTTCTTACTTCAACAATTGGATCTAATAAGTAGGTCGGACGAATAATTTGTTCTACAAGGGGTATTTTTTTGTTGAGTTCATAATCGCCAGGAGTTGCTGATAAATAGATCACTTTATCTACTTTTTGTTCAAATTCTTCAAATTGTAATGGTCTGTTATCTAATGCCGATGGTAGTCTAAATCCATGCTCTACAAGCGTTGTTTTTCTAGAACGATCACCAAAAAACATGCCTCTAATCTGAGGCATGGTCACGTGTGATTCATCGATAATCATCAAGAAATCTTTTCCAAAAAAATCGATGAGAGTTGCAGGTGTTTCGCCTGCTTCACGCAATGCAAGATGTCGAGCGTAATTTTCTATACCGCTACAAAAGCCGATTTCACTCATCATTTCAATGTCATATTTCGTACGTTGTTCAATACGTTGAGCTTCTAATAATAAATTACGTTCTTTAAAATACAATATTTGTTCTTGTAATTCATTTTTAATTCTTCTAATGGATTCTTGTAATTTATCTTTATCAGTAACAAAATGTGATGCTGGAAATAATGTCATCATCTCCATTTGGTCAATGGTTTGACCTGTGAGAACATCAAATCTTTTGATTGAATCGATTTCTTTTCCAAATAATGAAACACGTATACCATGTGCATGCTCATAAGCTGGAATGATTTCAATGACATCTCCACGGACTCTAAAAGTCCCTCTATGAAAATCAATATCATTGCGCTCATATGTCATATGTACAAGCTTATTTAAGATACCATCACGACCAATTTGGTCTCCTTTTCTTAACACCAACATGGATCCTTGGTAATCTTCCGGATCTCCAATACCATAAATACAGGATACAGATGCAACAACAATCACATCATCTCTTTCTAGTAATGACGATGTTGCACTGTGTCTTAATTCATCAATTTCATCATTAATAGAGGCATCTTTTTCAATGTATAAATCTTTACCAACAACATATGCTTCTGGTTGATAATAATCGTAATACGAAATAAAATATTCCACGCGATTATTAGGGAAAAATGCTTTGAGTTCAGCATATAATTGACCTGCAAGTGTTTTATTAGGTGCTAAAACAAGCGTCTTTTTCCCTAACGCTTGAATCATATTTGCAATCGTATATGTTTTACCAGTCCCGGTTGCCCCTAATAAGATTTGTTGTTTGTGTGTTTCAAAATTGTGTTTTAAAGTTTCAATCGCGTCTATTTGATCCCCACGAGGTTCAAAAGGCGCTTGTAAGTTAAATATCATCTTATCACCATTTCTATTATATCAAGAGAATAAAAAAACGCCGAGATTCGGCGTTTTAATTTTGTTATTTAGGGTTTTTAATTTGTGCATGTGCTGCTGCGAGTCTTGCGATTGGGACTCTAAATGGGGAACATGACACATAAGATAAACCGATATTGTGGCAGAACTCAACTGATGATGGATCTCCACCGTGCTCACCACAAATAC
>DNNX01000041.1:3699-5141 GCA_003497445.1 Acholeplasmataceae bacterium
TCACCACAAATACCAAGTTTAAGGTTTGGACGTGCTTCTCTACCTAATGTCGATGCCATTTTCATAAGTTTACCAACACCACGTTGATCGACGTGTTGGAACGGATCTTCTTCGAAGATTTTTTGTTCGTAGTAATCACCTAAGAAAGTTGCCGCATCATCACGTGAGAAACCAAAAGTCATTTGTGTTAAGTCATTGGTACCAAAACTAAAGAATTCTGCTTCTTTTGCTACTTCATCTGCAAGGAGAGCTGCTCTTGGAATTTCAATCATTGTACCAACTAAGTACTTAAGATCAACACCTGATGCTTTGATAATGGCATCCGCTGTTTCAACAACGACTTTTTTGATGGTTTTTAATTCACGTACTTCACCGACAAGTGGAATCATAATTTCAGGCACAACTGTAAGTCCTTCTTTTGTTACTTCAATTGCAGCTTCAATGACAGCTTGTGTTTGCATACGTGCAATTTCAGGATATGTCACAGATAATCTTACACCACGGTGACCTAACATCGGGTTTGTTTCATGTAGTGATTCGATCACTTGATGTAAATCTTCAAAAGACATATTCATTTCTTTTGCAAGTGCTTGAATATCTTCTTTTTGTGTTGGTAAGAACTCATGTAGTGGTGGATCCAAGTAACGAATGGTAACGGCATACCCTTTCATAGCTTTATATAAGCCTTTGAAATCTTCTCTTTGCATAGGGAGTAATTTTGCAAGTGCTTTTTCTCTTGCTTCAACATTTGGTGCAACAATCATTTCACGCATCGCAGCAATTCTTGACTCTTCAAAGAACATGTGTTCCGTACGGCATAAACCGATACCTTGTGCACCAAATTCATACGCTACAGATGCGTCATTCGGATTGTCTGCATTTGCACGTACATCTAATTTACGTACTTCATCTGCCCAACCCATAATTGTTCCGAAGTTACCAGACACGGTTGCATCTACTGTTTTTACTTGTTTATTATAAACTTTACCAGTTGATCCGTCTAATGAAATCCAGTCACCTTCTTTAAAAGTTTGTCCATTAACTGTAAATGTTTTATTTTCCTCATCGATACGAAGTTGAGAAGCACCTGAAACACAACATTTACCCATACCACGGGCAACAACTGCAGCATGTGATGTCATACCACCACGCGCAGTTAAAATACCAGATGCAACAATCATTCCTTCGATATCTTCAGGTGATGTTTCGACACGTACTAAAATCACAGGTTGTTTAGTTTCAGCAGCCATGTCTCTTGCACGATCTGCATCAAATGCAACACGTCCTGTAGCAGCACCTGGAGATGCATTAAGACCTGTTGTTAATACTTCAGCTGATGCTAAGTCATTCGCATCAAATTGTGGGTGTAATAATGTATCTAATTGTTTAGGTTCAACTTTTAATAATGCTTCTTCTTTAGTCAAGACACCTTCATTCACTAA
>DNNX01000056.1:0-2625 GCA_003497445.1 Acholeplasmataceae bacterium
CAAGTGAAAAATCATACAAAACTACCATTGAATTTGGTAAAAAAACAACATCTTATGATCATACAGGTGTCGTCATTGAATCCAATGATAAGGTCATCACTTTAGATGATATTAAAAGTGTTTTACCAAAAATGACACACTATCAACAAGAGCCACCCATGGTTTCTGCACTTAAAGTAAATGGTAAAAAATTATATGAACTTGCTAGACAAGGTATAGAAATTGAGAGAGAGAAACGCGATGTACATATCTTTAAACAAGATATCATGTCTTATAAATTTCCTTATTTAGACTTGCTGCTAAGTGTTTCGAAAGGAACATACATTCGTAGTTATGCAATGGATTTAGCTGCACATTTAAACACTGTCGCAATGTTAAAATCCTTGCGACGTATTCAAAGTGGTTCATTTCATGTGCAAAATGCGAAAGTGCTGGAGGATATATCAATAGAAGACCTCATTCCTATAGAAGAGATTTTAGATGCTTATCCTAAGATACAAGTGTCCGATTATATCGCTGATAAAGTTAAACATGGCATACTTTTAGATCAAAGGCAGTACCATATGCAAGAACCTTTTAGAGTGTACAATCAATCTAATCAAATGATTGCATTTTATGAACCAATTGGTCAAAATCAATATAAAATTGTGTTTTACAATGGGGAATCATGATTAAAATTAAAGATGTTTACAATAAAATAAAAAATACAGAACCTGTGACTTTAACAATCGGTAACTTTGATGGCATTCATTTAGGACATCAAGCATTGATTTTAAAAACAACGTCTTATCAAGATACAAAGTCAGCACTCATGACATTTGATCCACACCCTGTCTCATTTTTAACGAAAAAGCCACACGGACAACTGATGTCAGTTATTGATAAACTAGATTGCTTAAATGAGTTTCATCTTGACTATGTATGGATGGTAAGTTTTGATGATGCATTTGCATCACTAACCATTGAAAAGTTCATTGATTATTTGAAATCACTACACATTAAAAGACTCGTATTAGGAAAAGATGCACGTTTTGGACAGTATGGTGCAGGTGGTATTGAAGATTTAAAACCACATTTTGAAGTCGTTGTTGTTGAAGAAGAAATTTATGATCATATGCGTATCTCCTCATCACTTGTCAAAACACGATTATCTCAAGGCGATATACAAGTTGCCAAAACATTGCTTTCAAGAAATTATCGTATATACGGACAAGTGGTTCATGGGAATCACTTAGGAAGAACACTCGGGTATCCAACAGCGAATATTGAATATGGCGATTATCACATTCCTAAATTAGGTGTTTATGCTGTAGGTGTATTACATCAACAAAAATGGTATTATGGCATGGCAAACATTGGTCATAATCCTACCATTAATTATCAAGAGAAACCGAGATTAGAAGTCTACATTTTCGATTTCGATGGTGACTTATATGGGAAACATTTAGCCTTAGAGTTTTATGATTATATACGAAGTGAGAAAAAATTTGATTCAAAAGATCATCTCATCCACCAATTAAAATTAGATGAACAGGCCATAAGAAAATTATTAAGTCAACCGTAAATATGGTATAATAAGAGCATTTATAGGAGGGGATATATGAAATTAATTATTGCAATTGTATCAAGTGATGATGCGAACAAAGTTCAAAAAGCACTTGTCCACGAACAGTTTTTTATTACAAAACTTGCGACCCAAGGTGGTTTCTTAAAAGCAGGTAATGTGACATTTATGATTGGTGTAAATGATGAAAAAGTCATTAATGTTTTAGATATTATTGAAGCAAATTCTAAAAAACGTCAAAAACTTGTTCCAAATACGATTGTGAATGAATTTGGATCATTCTCAGCAATGCCTATTGAAGTAGAAGTGGGTGGTGCAACCGTATTTGTCCTACCTGTAGATCAATTTGTAAAGGTGTAATGTAAGTTTTTAATTGCATTTTAAAAAAAATATGGTATAATCCAAATTGTCGACTACAAGGTTTATGGCAAGATTCCTTTACTTTAGTAGTACGCAGAGAGGTAATACATGGCTTTAACAGCTCAAAAAAAGCAGGAAATCATTACTGCTTATCGTCGTGACGATAGTGACACAGGTTCACCTGAGGTACAAATCGCGTTATTGACATTTGAAATCGAAGAATTGAATAGTCATTTAAAGACACATATTCATGATTTCCATTCAAGACGTGGTTTATTCCAAAAAATTGGACATAGACGTCGTTTACTATCATACTTAAGATTTAAAGATGTGAATCGTTATCAAGAGCTCATCGTCAAATTAGGCATTCGTCGTTAATCGACATGCCTTTTTTTTATATACAATTACCTTAATTTATGATAAGATAAATAAGGTTATATTAAGAAAAAAAAGAAAAATATAAAATGAAGGAGATTTTATATGTCCAAGAAAACATACCAAAGACAATTTGGTGGTCGCACGTTACGTGTTGAAATTGGTGAAATGGCCAAACAAGCACGTGGTGCTGCTCTTATCTCGTATGGAGACTCACAGGTTTTAAGTGTTGCAACTGCAAAAACTGAATCTGCTAACGCAGGATTTTTCCCTTTAATGGTAATTTATCAAGAAAAACTATATGCTGCTGGTAAAATTCCAGGTGG
>DNNX01000056.1:2870-3336 GCA_003497445.1 Acholeplasmataceae bacterium
GTAAAATTCCAGGTGGTTTCTTAAGAAGAGAAGGACGTCCATCAGAGCATGAAACGTTAACATCTAGACTGATTGATAGACCGTTACGTCCATTATTTCCAGAAGGATTTATGCATGATGTACAAGTCATAAATACCGTTTTATCTAGTGATCAAGAAGCATCCCCAGAAATGGCTGCATTCTTCGGGTCATCACTTGCAATCAACACTTCAGATATTCCATTTTATGGCCCAGTTGCTGCAGTACATATCGGAAGAGTCGATGGTGCATTCATCGTAAATCCATCACCAGAACAAATGGAAGTATCGGATATTGATCTCATTGTTGCTGGAACGAAAAATGCCATTAATATGGTGGAAGCTGGAGCAAAAGAGGTATCTGAAAAAGATATGTTAGATGCGATTTTGTTTGCACATGAAATGATTAAAGAATTATGTGAATTCCAAGAAGAAATTTTAAAAGATTT
>DNNX01000021.1 GCA_003497445.1 Acholeplasmataceae bacterium
AGTCACATTAAGGGGATGGGTATCAAAATCACGCCGCATGGGTGGCATGATTTTTATTGATCTAAGAGATCGATTTGGTATCACCCAATTAACGGTAGATCAACAATCAAGTGTTTATGAACTTGCCCTTACATTAAGACAAGAATATGTAATTTTAGTCTCTGGTATTGTTGTTGAAAGACAATCTAAAAATCCTGCGCTCTCAACTGGCGATATTGAAGTTCAAATAATCGATTTAACGATCATAAATTCAAGTGAGACGCCACCAATACAAGTGCTAGATGATACAGATGCATTGGAAAATACAAGGCTCACATATCGCTATTTAGATTTAAGAAGACCTGTACAACAACAATTTTTAATGATGCGTTCTAAAATTACTCAAGCAATACGAAATGTGCTTGTGCTTGATGGCTTTTATGAGTTAGAAACACCAATTTTAGGAAAATCTACACCAGAAGGCGCAAGAGATTTCTTAGTACCATCACGATTATATGAATCACAATTTTATGCTTTACCGCAATCACCTCAAATTTTTAAACAATTATACATGATTGCTGGATTTGAGAAGTATTTTCAAATTGCACGTTGTTTTAGAGACGAAGATTTACGAGCTGACAGACAATTAGAATTTACGCAAGTCGACATAGAAGCCTCATTCGTAAATCAAGATGATATCATAAATCTTATAGAGAAAATGATGGTATCTTTATTTAAAGATGTTTTAAATCTTGAAATAAAAACACCATTTTTAAAAATGCCATATGAAGACGCGATATTGATATATGGATCTGATAAACCAGATATGAGATTTGATGTACGCATTCAAACACTTGATACATCTTTAAAAGACGATGCATCACCTTTATTATCATTAGATCATCAGGCGTATATTTTAGTGGATCATCTATTAACGAGAAAAGAGATAGATCAATTATCTGACTTGCACAAAAAGCATGGTGGTAATATCTTAAGCTATGCAAAAAAAGAGGCATCCAATGTCACTGGACCATTAACAAAGCATTTTAGTGAAGCAAAATTGAATGCACTGTTTCAATCAGATACACAAACATTATTATTATCTACTGGAGCATTTCATCAAGTATATGAACCACTCGGAGCTGTTCGAATTGCATTAGGGAAAATGTTAAATTTAATTGACTCTAATGCATATAAATTCCTTTGGGTAGTGGATTTTCCACTATTTGAATATAGCGAAGAAGATGAACGCTTGTACGCAAGACATCATCCGTTCACATCCCCTAAAAATGCGGACACAATGATAAAAGATCCTTTAAATGCAAAGGCGAATGCATATGATATTGTTCTCAATGGATACGAAATTGGCGGTGGGTCAATTCGAATTTACAAACAAGAAATGCAACAAAAAATGTTTGAAATGTTAGGACTAAAAAAAGAAGATATTCAATCTAGATTTGGATTTTTCACGGAAGCTCTAAAGTATGGTACACCTCCTCATGGAGGCATTGCTTTAGGTCTTGATCGCCTTGTGATGATCATGACAAATACTGAAAATATCAAAGACGTCATTGCATTTCCTAAGACACAATCAGCAAGAGACATGATGATGGATGCACCAAGTGATGTGGATGCACAACAGTTAAAAGATATTCATTTCAAGGAGTAACTTATGAAAGAAATATATGTCGCCGGAGGTTGCTTTTGGGGTGTTGAAGCTTACTTTAAGCAATTAAAAGGCATTATAAATACATCTGTAGGTTATATTGATGGTAATATCAGTAACCCTTCATATGAGATGGTCTGTGATGGTCGTGCATCACACGCTGAGGCATGCTATCTTTCATATGATCCAAATCTTATATCTATAGAAACCATATGCGAACATTTATTTAGGATAAGTAATCCATTTTCAAAATTTAAACAAGGTAATGATGTCGGTAGACAATACCGTACTGGTATTTATTTTGTTGATGACGAAGATGAAAGTATTATTTTGACATTCATGCAATCATTTTTCAATGAAGACTATCCTCGCGTACAAACTGAAGTGAAGAAAGCAGTCGATTATGCTTTAGCAGAGGTATATCATCAAGAATATCTAGATAAAAATCCTGGTGGATATTGCCATGTAAATTTAGGTTTAGCCAAGGAACATGAACGCAAATGAAACGACATGATTATATTTCATGGGACACATATTTTATGGGTATTGCACAGTTATCATCTAAACGAAGTAAAGATCCTAAGACACAAGTAGGTGCATGCATTGTCAATAAAGATTATAAAATTGTTGGCATTGGCTATAATGGATTTCCCAAGCATATTTCAGATGATGATTTTCCTTGGAAAGATGAAGGTAGTTTTTTAGAAACAAAATATCCTTATGTAGTGCATGCAGAGGCAAATGCGATTCTTAATGCGACACAGAATTTAAAAGATTGTACACTTTATGTGACCCTTTTTCCATGTAATGAATGCACGAAAATTATTATTCAATCAGGTATAAAAGAACTTATATATGTATCCAATAAAGATGAAGGGAAAGACTTTCAAATCGCATCGAAATTGATGTTAGAAAAAGCGAATGTCACGCTACGTCAATTAAATTGGGATCCAATGCATGTTTAAATCCTTAACCAAAATGAAGGTTATGCTTGCAATTCTCTATATGTGTATTGTAAGTTTGCTTGTAATACCAAGTCGATTTCAAGTTGTTTTGCCGGGAGATACGTCTTTAATGTCGGATCAAGTATATATAGAAGATCATACAATATCTCATATATCAAGCATATATGTTATTTCATATGAGCCTATTACGTTATTTCAGTCCATCATTTTAAATATAACCCAACAAGGTAGTGTTTTTTTACCAAGTGAAAGTACTGAAATCTTAACGCTTGCTGAGAAGTACAATGCAGCTCAAATACAAAAACAATCTTCTTACATAATCAGTACGATTGTTGCATATGAAAAAGCGCAAAAGGACATTACCTATGCATTTGATGGATTCGGAGTTACTTCATTAATTAATGAAAAAAGAACCATTCAAATTGGTGATGTGATCACCTCAATTAACGGCATAGTATTAACTCAATCAACAGATTTTAATCAATTTGCAAATGTACAGACACTTACCATTCAACTCGTGAGAGACAATAAAAAGTTGGTCGTTACTCACGAACGACAGCCATTAGATTTACCCCTTGCTTTGTATCCAATGTTTAGTTTGATAGAAGCGACTCCTAATATATCATTTCCAGGACTTTCATCAACGATTGGAGGGCCATCTGGTGGTGTCATGATGACTTTAGCCATTTATTTAGCAATTACAGAACAACTGTATGATGCACGTATTGTTGGTACAGGTACGATTCAACTGGATGGAAGCATTGGAAATATTGGTGGTCTTGTTGAAAAATATCGAACAGTTAAAGAGGATATGGATATCATGTTTGTGCCTGAAAATCAGGTACATTTACTTGTTGAATATGATGATGAAAGGATTGTGGCTGTATCATCTATTGATGATGTGATACACTATTTGGACACACATGATGCATTCGTGGATTAAAAAAATAATAGATTCTTTTAACCGGTATATGAAAATTCAAAAAGCATTTACGCACCAATTACCTACAAAGTATGTCATTCTTTCTATGATGATGAGTGTCATTTACGCGCTTGTTGTCTTATTGATTCCAATACTTATAGGTGTTAATTTAGTAATATTTATTCAATTAAGAAACATATTAATCATGTATTTTGTTGTACTTGGAGTTTTATTTATTGAAATATATGAGAATATGTTTATCAAATTTGCAGTCAAATATGAACCCTCATTGTCAAAATTAAATTTGAAGCTGATGATCCGTGTTGAAAAAAGACTATTACAGTTTGTATTTATATTAATATATAGTTTAATTATCTTGCAGTTGGGAGTAATGAATGTATAAAAAAGGCATCTTTTACATCACATGCTTTATTATAATAGATCAAGCCACAAAATATTTTTTTAAATGGCTTTATCAAGGTCAAGATATCACATTTGTTCCCTATTTACTTGAATTTGGATATGCAGAAAATAGAGGGATGTCTTTTGGCTTACTTGAAAATCAAACGGGATTATTTTTGATCATTACTGTGATTGCTTTAGGGATGTTTATGTATTTATTTAAAGACATCTCCTTTGTTAACAAAAAGACATATACATTTGCGATCATTCTGTTTATTGCAGGAAC
>DNNX01000014.1 GCA_003497445.1 Acholeplasmataceae bacterium
TTTAGGTGCATGGTAAGTAACAACCATGACATCATCGATGAGTTGATGATGCTCAATAAGTTGCGTGCGTTTCATCGTGTTTGGTGACAATTTATTTAGCGCAACATTAGGGAAAACCGCTTCAATAAGGGAAATGCAATTTTCCCCACTAATTCTAATGATTGAAATCGCACCTTTACCATAAGGTGTCGCGATTGCTGCAATGGGTTTTTGCATCATAAATGATCTTCTAAATCCTCGTCAATATGTTCTTTTTTAAACGGATTAAATCCTCTTAGTAAATCTCTTGAAAATATAAAAACAACTATAAACAACCCTACGACGGAACCCAGTACTAAAAATCCGCTACCAAATATTAAACCAATGATGGCCGAAGACCAGATTGTTGTTGCAGTGGTAATTCCTTTAATAGAACCTTTTTCTTTTAAAATTACGCCAGCACCAATAAAACCAATCCCTGTTAGAACTTGTGCAATGATACGCTGTGTTTGAACTTCTTGCATGCCTAAAGTTTGGATTTCATATTCATAAAGTAATCGTTGCATAATCGCAATCGCTGCACTAGCAAATGCAACAAGCATATGAGATGAGATTCCCGCAGCTTTTCCAATTTTTTGTCTTTCAAAACCAATAAAATAGGCGACCAAAGATGTTAATATAAGCGGCAAAAGAACCATAAAAAACAACTTTTCAAATTCTATATTCAAATCTAGTATATAATTCATGTATTTACTCCTTTGACTCTTTTATGTGGTGAATCACATCACCAATGAATTGATCTAAATGATCCCATGAAGGTAGTCTTGCACCAGATGCTTTTGCATGACCACCACCTTCATATTTTTCAGCAAGTGTATTAATTATAGGACCAGATGACCTTAATCTTATTCTAATTTCATTTTCATATTCAATCATGAGTGCCCACACCGGAAAGTCTTCTAAACCACCAATTAAATTCACAACAGATGCTGCTTCTTCATCTGTTACACCATACTGATTAATAACATCTCTTGGCATTTTTAAAAAAATAAATCCACCCTCAACTGTAACAAAATTAGAATAGGCATAGCCTTTTAATGCAAACATTTTAAGTGATTCTTGCGTGAGCTTTGAATCAATAAACTCAACATCTACACCTGCATTAATCAGTGTACCAGCCATCATGTGTGTTCTATTGGAAACCCCTCTATAACGAAATCTTCCGGTGTCCGTTATAAGTCCCGTATATAATGCAATTGCAGATGATAAAGGAATTTTTAAATCGTGTTGAATTGCAAAATCTGTAATCATTTCGGAAACCGCAGGATAACTCGTATCAACCCAGTTCATATCGCCATATGCATCCACATCAATATGATGATCAATTTTTATGACTTTTTTACCTTTAATATATCTTGGATCGCTAATACGCTCTTTTGTTGCAGTATCCACAACAATCGATAACGCATCTTGATAAACATCATCATTGATGATATCAGGTGATCCTACATATTTAACGTAATCACTTTCTTCTCCAACAACGTAAATGTTTTTAATTGGAAATGCTTCTTTTAGAATCCCTTTTAATCCGAATTGTCCGCCATAGCAATCTCCATCAGGTCTTTTGTGTCCGTGGATAATAATTGTTTCATATTGTTTCATTTCATTTAATAGATTTGTCATTGATTCTCACCTTTTCATCTAAATCGTCTAGTACTTTGTGTACATCTTCTAATGTTTCAAGTGTTGCGCCACATGCGTGAAGATGTCCTCCGCCACCGTACTTTTTCGCGACATCTACAATCGGAATGTCTCGAGACCTCAATTCTGCAATATATTTTCCATTAACATCTTCAGAAAAGCTACCCCATATCTTCACTTCTTGAATACCAGCCATTAAATTGACCATGCCTCTACTAATGGATTGAAAATCCTCTCCTGTTGATTGTATAAGTGCTTGAGAATTAATGCGATAAGCAACATTTTCTTTTGTAAGTTTAAATGAAGAAAATTGATTTTTAATTTGTTTTCTTTTAAGAGATTCCGTATATAAGTAGTCATATAAGGCTTTAATATCTGGTTCAAACTTAGAAACGTAGCTTGCAAGTAAAAATGTTCTTTCAGGTTCTTTTAAATATAAAAATCTTCCCGAATCTGTCACCATACCTCCGTATAAATACGTTGCTGCCTCTTTAGGCATATCTAGATTAAAACGCATTGCGAAATCTATGATCATTTCACATGCTGAATTAAAACTTGTGTCTTTATAGTAATACGTCACATTTTCTATGGTTGTATTGTTATCGTGATGATCAATAATCACACGCGCTTTTGCTAATGCATACCTATCATCACTTACCATATGTGCAACAGCAACATCTGTAATAATGACGAGTGCGTCTTGATAAACTGCATCGTCAATATCATCCATTCTTGCATGAAAGCTCATTGTATTTAAATCACCAACGGCATAAATTGTTTTATCTGGATAATGATGCTCTAATAATTTTTTCAATCCGACCTGACTGCCGATTGCATCCAGATCAGGTCTTGAGTGTCTGTGAATGATAATGGTTTGAAAAGATACGATGAGATCGATAATTTCTTTAAGCATAGATACCTCTTGTAAAAAGATTATAATAGAATAACATATTTAATAATAAAAAGCGAGTTGCCTCGCTTTTTATATCCAAGGTAATTGAAGATGGGGTGTCCAAACTGGATTTTGCGTTGTATTTCTTCTTGTATCATAATTCCAATCAGGAGATTTTTCGCCATCAGGGTTATTTGGATATCCTTTTGTTCCCCATCCGTTAAGTTCAGCACGATACTGAGCAAATCTTAAGAATGTTAAATAGGGAACATTTTTATAAGTAAGTAAATAATCGTAAATTTGATATTGAGTGCCTACATCTTCTGACAATCCTTCTGCAACAATCCAAAATTGTGACAATGCGCCGTTGACCCAAACAAGTCCCAAGTTTCTTCCATAGCCTTCTTGAAGACTGTTACCAGGAATCGACTGTACCCGAATGGTTTTAGATGTTGGATCGTTGAGTAAATACTCTTTGTTGTATGTACTTGCAACATATCCCCAAGGTTCTGCAGAAACATTCCCACCATCAACTTCAGGTGTATTAAGATAAAAATATCTCATCGAACCGCCTGGATAACCGTTCATTGCTTGAAAATATGCTGTATCACCGTCTGCAACACCCGTATTATTCACAATGACTGCACCACCGTATCCTAATTCATTATTATCGGGATCAACGTATGGCGTGTCTAAATATCTTTGTTCTAATTGTGGTCCTTGATATAACTGTTCTAGTGTTTTGATTTCATGATCATCGTTTTTAAGATAGATAAATGTATCTGGCAAATACGCAATAAAGTTATATTGATCATATTCTAATGATGCAACATAGTCTTCTTTATGTCCTAGACGAATCATGGTCAAATCTACAGAGAAATTAATATCAAATCCTAATAATCCAAATTGGTCTACTTTTTGATTCTTATAAAATAATTCGATCACATCATTACCATTAAACGGTAAGTTGCTATCAAATGTGAAATCGGTCTGCTCTAATAACAATGAGTCTGTTGTATTGTTTCCAGAAATAACATAATAATTCGCCGGTTCTAATGTGCCGTTGAGTGTTATCGTATGATCTCCACCTTCTGTTGTTGACCCATTATTATAAATTCTTATTTCTACATCATTAAGAGAAATTGTTTCATTTGTTGGATTATATAATTCTATCGCATTATTAGAGGTAGATATCGCATCAAATACTTTAGAAATCACCAAATTAGGTGTTTCTGATTGACACGCTTGAATCGTGATAAGACTCACGAATATGATAAACATTGTTATGACTTTTTTCATGACTGCTCCTTTTTGACTTTGCGTATGCGTTGAATATTTTTGTGAAAAAATATGAAGTATGTGATCGGTAAAACGATGATTATTTCAATCCCTATATAAAGATATGTCATATAGGTATAATCTGAAAATGCATCTATAATGAAATCGTTGGTATATAAAGACGCCTTTTCTAATTCATCACTTAATTGAAGTCTTTCTATATTAAATATAGATAAATTCGCAACGCTATGTGTTGGAATCTCTAAGTTTTTATCTAGATAAACATCTTCATGTATCATGGTTGTTGTAACAATATCCGTAACAGCTGTTGGATAAGAAATATCGATACGTTGTATCCTTACTTGATCATCAACAACGTATTGTTGATCAAGTGCATACATATGCATACTATCATCATACAATTGAATTAGTGATTCGTTAAAAACACTTTGTGTAAAACCTTCAGGTGCTGATTCAAATGTAATATCAACCTTTAATGTAAGTGCGTCTTCATCAAGAAATGCAGTTTCATCCGTATTTTCATATTGTGTGATAATAAAAATAAGTTCATATTTATACTCAGAACTGTTTTTGTATAGTAAAACAGAATATATCTCTAAATAATACTGTGCATTTTCGTTATTAACTGAATGCGTGATTAATGGTGATTCCTGAATGTAAATATGATATTCTCCTTGTGTATTTGCAATCAATGCTGCAGATACCAAGTCTTTTGAATCTTCATAAATATCTTCTTTTAAATCTTCTAAAAACGTTATTGTTTGGTTCGCTCTTGCATATCCGGAAACGATAAACGTAACAAGTCCAATGAATACTATGTATGATGTAATTCCAAAGATTTTGCCCATCTTTATTCCTCGTTTTTGTGTACACTTATTATACGTTTTTTTAGCCTATTTTACAAATAAAAAAAGGATAGAATGACTCTATCCTTTTTTAGTAATTTGTATTCTTATACAGTGTGCGACCCTAGGTTGTCAAAAGTATTTTGTGGATATACAATCCATTCTGTTGGATCCCAAACTGTTGAACCGGATGTAACTCCTGGTTTTCTAACAAGTGTATATTCATTTGTAAAACCATCTCCAACTGACCAGTTAGAACCTGGATCTTCTCCAATTATACCAAATACATCAATGATTTCACCATTTTTGGTTATTGCCAATGCATCGTCGCCATTGAAAAATACAACAGCGTCTCCATCTCCATAATTTTGTACTTCATCATATGTTCCGGTACCTGCAAACGTATCAGTAACTATAACAAAGGTTTCTCCTGCTCCTAAAGTTATACCTGTTAAATCAAAAGATTTTGAGGCCGTTGGGGAACCGTTTGAATATATGTGGACCATATACCCCGTGAGATCTAATGCAGCATCTGTTGGATTATATAATTCAATCGCCTTGTTGTTTGATGAGCCTTCAACATATTCAGAAATGAAAAGGTCAGGTGTTGAATTAGATATGACAACTTTTTCAACTGCGTCAGCACTTGCAATGCGTAATCTCAATTCGTTAGACCAGTATGCACCTGCAACAACATCAATAATGTCTCCAGCTTCAAGTTCAGTTGGTAATCCTTCAGGATCACCAGTTCTTGAATCCCAACGAATAAAGAATGTTGCAGCGCCATTTGTTACTTCAATATCTAAGTTACCATAGTTGTCATAAGCAATGCTTACAACTTCTAATCCTTTAAACTCAACTAATTGCGCTTGATAAGAAGCTAATGCGGTCACATCCACTACAGTCATA
>DNNX01000011.1 GCA_003497445.1 Acholeplasmataceae bacterium
GTGGATTATACAAAAGATTTTTTTGGAAAACCTACGTATCTTGCAGTGACAGGACAACTAGAAGCAGAAGCATATGCAATGGCATTTAAAAACGTTTATACCTTTGGACCAACATTTCGTGCAGAGAAATCAAACACACAAAGACATGCTTCAGAATTTTGGATGATTGAACCAGAAATGGCATTTTGTGACTTAGAAAAAGATATGCAAATCGCTGAGGATATGGTGAAATACGTCATAGGATATATTCTAGAAACGTGTCATTACGAAATTGATTTCTTCAATCAATTTGTTGATAAAGGACTTAAAGAGCGACTACAGTTAGTACGAGATAGCCGTTTTGCTAGAATTACACATAAAGAAGCCATCGATAAACTTGTTGCATCCAAACATCCTTTCGAAAATACACCAACTCATGGTCAAGATTTAAACACGGAACACGAAAAATATTTAACAGATGTCTTATTTCAAACACCCGTGTTTATTACGGATTGGCCAAAAGACATTAAAGCGTTCTATATGAGGTTGAATGACGACAAAGAAACGGTTGCAGCAATGGATCTTCTTGTTCCGGGAAGTGGTGAACTCATCGGCGGATCGCAAAGAGAAGAAAGATTAGATTTTTTAGAAAAGCGCATGAAGGAAATGCATGTACCACTTGAAGCCTTTGATTGGTACTTAGAGTTAAGAAAATATGGCGGCACCGTCCACAGTGGATTTGGCATGGGGTTTGATAGACTTATTATGTATCTCACGGGTGTTGAAAATATACGAGATGTATTGCCGTTTCCTAGAACACCTCACAACTGCGAATTTTAACGTAAAATTTACAAAATAATCAAGAATATCTTTTGATTAAAATTTGATTTGATATATAATGGAGTTGTGAGGAATTTTAAATTGAAAAGAGTGAACAATTTTATAAAAACTTCAACGGTAAAAACCACTTGGCAATTTTTTAACATTAGATTGATTTAATTATTTTTTAGAGCGCATAACAAAACGTTAAGTGCTCTTTATTTTTTAAAAAATGGAGATAAAACATGATAACAACACACAAAAGTTTATCAATTAAATTAGAAAATCTACATAAAGATTTTGTTGATAAAAAAACAGGTAAAATAACACGTGCTGTCTATGATTTTGATGTTGAAATTCCATCTGGAAAACTTGTTGGACTTTTAGGACCTTCGGGTTGTGGAAAATCAACAACACTTTACATGATTGCAGGATTGTTAGCGCCTACAAAAGGCAAAATCTTTTTTGGTGAAACCGAAGTCACAGAACTTGATGCCGAAAAAAGAGGTATTGGTCTTGTTTTTCAAAACTACGCACTATATCCACATATGACTGTGAGAAAAAACATTCTTTTTCCGTTAGAAAACATGAATTTAAGAAAAGTGTCTATTGAGAAAGCGTATAGAGAAGCATTTTTTATTGAGTCTCCGGAAAAAGCAAAGCGTTATTTTGATTATGTAGACGCATTAGAAACTCTTCAGAACAAATATAAACGATTAGACAATGATGCATCTAATGAAATCAACAATGCCATTCAAAGTTTAAAAGTAGAATCTAAACAAGATAAAACACTAAAAGACACATATAAAGAAAAAATAAAGACACTTAAATTAGAGCTTAAAAATAAACGTGCTGAACTTTCTGGCCAATATGAAAAAGAACGCTCAGAAATTGTCCAAGAAGAGGTTAAAACGCTTTTTTCAGACTTGAAAAAAACATATTTGGAAAAAGAAAAAGCGTATAAAGAGACGTTAAAAACAAATCCTGATGCGGTTGCCCCTAAAAGCGTAGCGGGTGTTTTAAAGGCGAAAAAAACAAATTATAAAGCGCAAATGGAAGCAAGTATGCTCGAAATGGCGCAACTCGTTGGGATTGAAGATCAACTGGATAAAAAACCAGCACAACTTTCTGGTGGACAACAACAACGTGTTGCAATTGCTAGAGCGCTCGTGAAAAAACCACAAGTGTTGCTTTTAGATGAGCCTTTATCAAACTTAGATGCACGTTTGCGTTTGCAAACAAGAGAAGAAATTAAACGTATTCAAAGAGAAACGGGAATTACCACCATCTTTGTTACACACGATCAAGAAGAAGCAATGTCAATTTCAGACGAGATTGTACTTATGAATTTTGGAGAAGAACAACAAAAAGGTCAACCTCAAGCAGTTTATGACCAACCAGCAAATTTATTTTCTGCTAAATTCTTAGGTACACCACCTATTGGTCTTTATCAAGCGAAACTTAAAAAGGGTCAAGTATTCATTGATGATCGAGTTGTGTTTGAATCCTCAAAACTTGCGAAAGAAAAAGACGCAAATGTCATTCTTGGTGTCCGACCTGAAGGGTATGTTTTAGATAAAAACGGACCTTTAACAATTGATGCACAATTTGTTGAAACCATAGGTCGCGATTTTGCTCTCGTATCTGCACACAAAGCATCCACTGCACCAACATTTAGAATCATTCTAAATGATGATGTAAATTTAAAAGAGTTAAAAGGAAAAGTATCTTTTAAACTAAAAGAAAACAAAACATTCGTTTTTGATGAAGCAGAAGGTAGGAGAATTGCTTAATGTTAGAAAATAAAATTGACAGGAAAGCTTGGTTTTACCTTGCGTTTCCGCTACTTTTACTAACAATATTCACCTTTTATCCGTTAGTAAAAACGATTTTAATTTCAATCTTTTCTCAATACAATCCAATGACAGATACTTTTGGGTCATATTTAGATTTAGCAGCTTATGGCGCAATCTTCAACGATCCGTATTTTATTACTGCTATCGGTAATACAATGATTTTAGTATTTATTTCTGTACCAATATCAACAGGATTAGCATTGTTGATTGCGGTAGCGCTTAACTCGATTAAGCCGCTTCAAAAAATATTTCAAACGATTTTCTTTTTACCATATGTGACCAATGGTCTTGCCATTGGGATGGTTTTCAGTGTCATGTTCTCTCATCCGCTAACAGAAGGATTGATGGCAGAAGGGTTAATCAACACACTTTTTGGCATCAGTAGAGACTGGGTAGGCGTGACTGCAGAACGATCTAGTTGGATGTTTGTTGTATTGATTTATTCGATATGGAATGGTTTGCCATTTAAAATTTTAGTATTTATTGGTGGTCTTCAAAATATTTCTAAGCAATATTATGATGCAGCAAAAATAGATTCTACTCCAAAAAGAAGAATTTTAAGACATATTACCATTCCGCTATTATCTCCACTCATAAGTTATATTTTAATTACATCATTTATTGGAGCATTCAAAGCATACGAAAGTGTCCTTGCGGTTGCAGGAACAACGGGGAGATTATTAGATAGAAACCGTTGGACTGCGGTTGCCTATGTGTATGACAAAATTGGGAATGTAGGTTTAGATGGTAACTTTATTTCCTATTATTCAAGAGGTGCTGCTTCTGCAGTGATTCTATTTATTATTATTCTCATCTTTACATTTATTAATTTAAATGTATCTAAAAAACGGGTTCACTACTAAGGAGATTATAATGATACAGTACATGAATCCAAACGGTCATTACCGTGAAAACAGAAAATTAAAAGAACAACGCGCTTTATTTATTGCGAATAAAGCGATGACATATTTCTTCTTGTTTGTTATGGCATTTGTTGTTGTTGTGCCATTTTACTGGATGCTTAATGTGTCTTTTCAATCCAGCAATGAAGTGCTTAACTCATTGAATACAAGTTTGTTTCCAAAACAATTTAGCCCCCAAAACTATGTATCCACATTCTTGTATTCTTCAGCACAACAAGGCGGTATCACATTTACAAGATACTTGACCAATACACTTGTTGTTGCCGTCTTTTCAACGGTTGGAGGAACATTTTTCTCGATATTGGTTGCTTTTGCACTTGCAAGACTCAACTTTAAAGGTAGAGAGCTTATTTTTACAATACTGCTCGCAACGATGATGATTCCGGGAGAAATGTTAATTATTTCTAATTATATTACCGTATCTAGATTAGGTTGGGTCAATGACGATGGTGTTGGTTCTTATTTAGCAATGATTATTCCGTTCTTTATTTCAATTTTCCACATATATTTATTAAGACAGACTTTCAAACAAATTCCAAATGAACTTTATTATGCAGCCAAAGTAGATGGATGTAAAGACTTTAAGTACTTGAGAACTGTTATGGTTCCAATGGCGAAGAGTTCAATCATCACCATCGTGATATTAAAGCTTATGGGTGCGTGGAATGCCTATATCTGGCCTGATATTGTTGCAAATGAAAAATATAAACTTGTAACAACGTGGCTTAGATCTTCGTTTACGGATCAAGATGCAACAGGTGTTGGTAGAGTCTTGATCAACTATCAAATGGCAGCAACAGTGATTGTGACTGTGCCATTATTACTTATGTTTATCTTTTTTAGAAAATACATCATGTCTGGAATTTCTAGAAGTGGTGTTAAGGGATAATGTTTAAAATTAAAAGGAGAAAGGGAATGAAAAAAATAGTTTTAATATTTTTAGCACTTACTGCTGCAGTATCGCTTGCTGCATGTGGTGGTGAACGTACAGGTACTGAAGCCTCACGTTTAGTAGAGTGGTATGAGTTATCTGAAGATGCCAATCTTGATACAACACAAAACATCACGATCACATTTTGGCATCGAATGGGCGCGCAATCTCAAGCACTTGTTCAAGGTTGGATTGAAGAATTTGAAACAATCTATCCAAATATTACAGTTATTGAAGAAAAAGCGGCAGGCGACTATACAGCGTTATCTGATAAAATCGCACTCGCGATTCCTGCAGGGAACCAACCAGATATTGCTGAAAGTTATCCAGATCATATTGCAAGATATGCTGCTGCAAAAGCACCACTTGCACTCAATAACTTTATTAATAATCCTAATATTGGATTTACACAAGAAGAAATTGCGGACTTTTTGCCGGGATTATGGGCAGAAGGTCAGAGTTATGATAACGAAGGCACAATTCTTTCGTTGCCATTTACAAAATCTTCAGAAGCATTCTTCTATAACAAAACATACTTTGAAGAACATGAATATGAAGTTCCTACAACTTGGGATGAAGTGTTTGCAATTGCAGAAGATATAAAAGCAAGAGAGCCCGAAGCGTTCCCGTTTGGTTATGATTCAGAAGACAATCTATTTATTACAGGGTCAAAACAATTTAACGCGCCATATACAGGATACAACGCCGAAACAGGACAAGGTGAAGTTCAATTCAACAACGATTTATCTAAAGATATGGTCCGTTACTTTAAAGATAAAGTAGATAGAGGACTCATGATTACACGTGCACTTAATGGCGATGCATATAATTCAGACTCTATGAAAGTTGCCAACCCTAAAACATATATGTATGTTGGTTCTACAGGTGGTACGCGCTATGCATATGTTGGTATGCCCCAAGATGTGTTTGACGCGGGGTATCGTGTAGGTGTTGCACCACTTCCAGGGTTTACAGCAGAATCACGTTTCCAAATCCAACAAGGACCGAACATTAATTTGTTCAAATCTAATGATGAACAACGCATGATTGCTGCATGGTTGTTTGCGAAGTTCATGTTACAACCAGAAAAAACGGCTGAATTTAGTATTCCTTCAGGGTATGCACCGATTCGTTATTCAGCATATGAAACTGAATTATGGACGAACTATGTTGCCGGCATTAAAGAAAATCCAACAACCATAGATGAAGCAGTTGCAAAACTTGTCAAAGAAGCGATTGAAATTTTCTTAGAAAATGAAGACATTTTCTTTACATCAGCGGTATTTAACCAAAGCTCTAAAACACGTTCAGAAGTTGGTGCATTGCTTGTTAAGATTTTAGCGTACAATGCGCTCAATGATGAAGATTTAGATGCTTACATTGATCAACAATATCAAGAATCATTTGATTTTATTACGAATTAATAAAAAAAAGAAAAAGGGAGAAACGAATGAAAAAATTACTTTTATTGGTAGCATCATTCGCACTCGTATTTGGCTTAGTTGCATGTGAAGATCTCGAAACGGTAGATCCAGCACAAGCAACACTCCAAGGTGCATATGATACTTTAAATGGATTAATTTCAGACCCTTCAAACATCACCGGTAACTTTACCGTACCAACATTACTTGTTGGTGGTGTTGAAGCAACATGGTCTTCAGATAATCCAGGGGTTGTCACAGTTGGACAACCAGCAAATAATTTAGCAGTTGTAACGGTGAACCGTCCTGCATTTGGTGAACCAGATGCAAATGTGACGCTAACAGCAACGCTTATGATTGCATCAGAACTTGATGAGACGGTGGAGCTTACACTTTCATGGAACATTGAACTTACTGTTAAAGCAAGTGAAGTTGAAGAAGTGACAATTGAAAACATTGCAGATGTACTTGCATTAAATGATGTTGCATATGATGGAACTTATCAAGTCTCACTTGAAAACTTAACAATTGTGGGTAAAGGATCTGATTCAGCATTTGCATATGACGGTTCAGGCATTATCCAAATGTATGGTGGGGATGTTTCATCACTAGAAGTTGGAAAAGTATATGATGTTTCAGGAACAACAGAGTGGTATTATGGTATTTGGGAAATTACCTCTTGGACAGCTGAAGAAGATACAGCCGCTACACCAGAAATGCCAACAAAAGAAGTGATTACTGATATTGCAGCATATGTTAATGGATTATTAGCTGCAGAAGAAGATCAATATGCTTATGGCGACGCATCCAGTGGTGCGTTTGAAACAGTATACGCAACCGTTACTGGTCGCGTATATGTCATTCCTGGTGATACATCAAACTATAATACATATTTAATGCCAACGAATTATGATACAACACAAACATGGGTGCCAGGTACTACGGATGATCCAACTGTTGGTTTAATGTTATATTACAACACGTTTAACATGGCTGAAATTAAAGCGTATGATGGAAAAGTCATTACAATTGATATTTTAATTTATACATTTAGATCAAATAATAAAGCATTTGCTTTCTATTATGTTGGTGGTGCAGACGGTATCGTTGCGAGCCTTTCTGATGAAGAAGCAATTGAAGTAGACAGCAATGCATTATCAGTTCCTTTTAATATTTTAGAAGACACAACACTCTCATTACCTACAACAGGTGCGAATGGCACAACGATTGTATGGACATCTGATAATGAAGCTGTGATTAATCCTACAACAGGTGCTGTTACAGTACCAACAGATGGACAAGTTACTGTAGAACTTACTGCAACCGTTTCTTTAGGATCTGCGACCGCAGTTGTGAAAACATTTACTGTTAAAGTTGGTATTTCACCAGTAGTTTCAATTTCTGAAGCATTACTGATTGCCTCAGGAGAAATTGCCGTCGTTCAAGGATACGTCACAATGAATGTTGATGGAAGCAACTTCTTATTACAAGATGAAACAGGCGCAATAGATTTATATATGCCTGGTGATAGTGATGAAAAAACAGCGATTTTAGCAGCATTAGCAAGTGGTGAGCTTGTTGAAGTTGTAGGTGAAAGAGGCGCATATAGAGGATTAGAACAATTATCTAATATTACAAGTGTTTCAGTTGTACCAGAACCTGAAATCGAATTCCCTATTATTGTTGATGTTACAGCACTTTCAGAACTTGAAGGTTTAGTTGCTCAACTTGTAAGATTTAGAAACTTAGAAGTTGTAAGCATTGCTTATGACAACTATGGAAACTTAGATATTACCGCTACGATGGGTAGCGAAACCGTTGAAATTCGCTGGGATTCAAGAACTGGAGATCCAGCTGGATTCCCTACTGAACTTGAAGCTGGTGACATCATTAATGTAGTTGCAGGTGTTTACTATAGTAATTCACCAAGATTAAGAATTGATTCAGCAGATGATGTTTCAACACCTCCAATGACCATTGCAAATGCACTACTTGAAGCGGCAGACACTGTCGTTACTGTTGAAGGGTACATCACAATGAATGTTGATGGTAATAACTTCTTCATTCAAGATGGTACTGGTGCAATCGATATCTATGCAGGTGGTGGCGCAAGTCCAACAAAAGATGCATTATTACGCGCATACCATGGACGTTATGCTGTTCAAATTACTGCAAAACGTGGTGCATACAATGGATTAGAACAATTATCAACAATCACAGCAATTAAGTTATTAGACAGCATTGGAACAGCGTTCCCTATGCCTATGGTTGTCACAAGTGTTGCTGATTTATCTGGTTACATTGCTCAACAAATTCGTTTAGAAGGACTCGTATTTGTTGGTCAATCAACAGACAGTTATGGTAATCAAGATTTTGAATTCACATTAGGTAGTGAAACCGTAGATATTCGTTGGGATTCAAGAACTGGCGATCCGGTTGGATTCCCACTAACACTTGAAGCTGGTGATGTAATTGATGCAGTTGTTGGTGTATACTGGTCAAATGGTGCAAGATTAAGAATAGATGCCGAGGGAGACTTTACATTACCTCCAATGACCATAGCAAACGCATTACTTGAAGCAGCAGATACTGTTGTTGTTGTAAGAGGATTTGTCACTTTAAATGTCGATGGAAGTAACTTCTTGTTCCAAGACAATACAGGTGCGCTTGACATTTATATGCCAGGAACAAGTGCTCAAAAAGATGCATTATTAGCAGCATATCACGGTGGTTATGCTGTTGAAATCCAAGCAACAAGAGGTGCATATAGAGGACTTGAACAAGTATCTAGTGTACAATTTGTCAATGTTATATCCGTACCTGGATTTGAATTCCCAACACCAGTGGATGTGACGGCAATGGATGTGACGGCATTAGATGCTTATCAAGCGCAATTAGTTGAGTTTAAAGGATTAGAAGTTGTAAGCATTGCTTACGACAACTATGGTAACTTAGATATTGAAGTAACAAATGGCTCTGCAACATTCTTTATTCGTTG
>DNNX01000023.1 GCA_003497445.1 Acholeplasmataceae bacterium
ACATTTTTAAAAAGTACACTCACAATTGAATCAATCATCCATGCATCTAAACAAAGACAACATACATCTGTGATTCTAACAGATGAACATTTGCATGGCATGTTGTCTTTTTTTAAATTATCAAAACAACAAAATTTAAACCCTATTTTTACACAGATGATAACTGTTACAAAAGAAGATCATAAATTTGAAGTCATCATCGGTATTATGACTCAAAAAGGGTATCGTAATTTAATTCAAATTAATAAATACATTTCTAATCAATCGCTTGATTTTGATGTTTTAATTGAGCATCAAGAAGGTCTTAGTATCACATTATATAGACTATTAGAAATTTATGATCTTCAAACATACATGTCTCAGAGTTTTGAGTTTATCAAACGCTTTGATACAACCTTTATAGGCATCTCTTTTCAGACGTTAGAAGATGATGCATTTTATACAACCACACATGAACAATTAAGTATACAAACCAACAGACCCATCGTACATATACACTTAACAAAACATTTAAATGATACAGATAGAGAAACACTCGATCATGTTTATCAAATCGGTGGTCAAGATGTATTAACTGGCAAGTATCATTTTTTAAGTCTAGACGCATTAAATGATATGTATCTTACGCATCCTAAATTAAAAATCGGAATGCAAATGTATGAAGAGATACATCAATTCGAACTTTCTTTTCCAACCTTCCGCTTGCCACAAATTCCACTTCAAGAAGGTGTTACATCACGTGCTTTTTTGACATCGCTTGCACAAGTTGGATTAGAAAAAAGATTGAAAAACCAAAAAAATATGGATGTAAAAAGATATCAAAAAAGATTAGCATATGAATTAAAGGTTATTCAAGATCTTGGATTTGAGGACTATTTTCTTGTTGTTTATGACATAATTAAATACGCCAAAACGCATGATATTTATGTTGGACCAGGCAGGGGAAGTGTTGCCGGTTCTCTAGTTGCCTATGTCTTAGGGATTACGGATGTGGATCCAATTAAGTATGATTTACTTTTTGAAAGGTTTTTAAATCTAGATAGAAAAACAATGCCAGATATCGACATGGATTTTCCTGATGATAAAAGAGATGAGGTCATTATGTATGCAAAATCACGATTTGGGGAAAAGCATATAGCATCCATCGTGACGTATCAAACTTTTGGTAAAAAATCAGCATTGAGAGATTTAGCAAAATTATTTAAGCTTAGTGCGAACCGTACAAAATATTTAACAGAGTCCATTCTAAAAGAAAAAATAGACACACAAGATCAAGAAATGGTACACTTAAATGCAGGTGTCAAACAATTAGAAGGTATCCCTAGACAAACAGGAACGCATGCTGCAGGAGTCATTTTATCAAAAGAACCACTTGACGCTTTTATTCCTTTAACTGATGGGCCTTATTCATTTTTTCAAACTCAATTTGAAGCAAAAGAACTTGAATCAATTGGGCTTCTTAAAATGGATTTTCTAGGGATTAGAAATTTAAAAATTATCGATGATGTCGCCAAAGCAATTCAAAAGCAAGACATCGGATTTAGAATGTCAATGATACCGCTAGATGATAAGAAAACGTTTGAACTTTTATCATCTGCTTCTACAGATGGTATTTTTCAATTAGAATCTCAGGGTATGAGGCAAGTATTAAGAAAATTAAAACCAGATCAATTTGAAGACATCATTGCACTTCTCGCTTTGTATAGACCAGGACCGATGGCGTTTATCGATACATATATCGAAAGAAGACATGGGAAAACATTTGAACATATGCACCCTTCGTTTGAGCCATATTTAAAATCAACCTATGGCATTATTGTCTATCAAGAACAAATTATGCAAATTGCACAATCGTTTGCAGGGTATAGTTTATCTGAAGCAGATTTATTGCGTCGTGGGATATCAAAAAAAGACGAGATATTACTTAAGAATGAAGCTGAAAGATTTATATCCAAAGCAGTAAAACATGGACAAAACGCACATGATGCAAAAGAAGTCTATGATCTTATTGTCCGTTTTTCTGATTATGGTTTTAATAGAAGTCATAGTGTTTCTTATGCACTTGTGGCATATCAAATGGCCTATTTAAAAGCAAATCACTATGTGTATTTTATGCAGGCACTTCTAAATTCAGTCATCGGAAGTGAAAAAGCCATTGAAAACTACCATAAAGATTTACAAAAAAATGGCATTCAACTTTTACCACCGAACATTAAGTTGAGCCACGATCAATTTGAAGTGATATCCAGGAATGAAATGCGTGCACCACTATCAATTGTCAAGTCTATCGGAATGAAAACAGTCAATCAAATGTTGAGTGACCGAGATCCACACACTCTTGATACTTGGCAAGATATTAAATCATGGCTCAAGAATCATGTTTCAGAAAGACAGTTCACTCAGTTGATACATGCTGGAAGTTTTGATGATTTAAATTTAAACAGACGTACACTCATTGAAAATAGTACCTTTTCAGACATCGAATATGCCATGTATTTGGATCAAATGGTGATGGCAACTTTGCCTGAATATGATGATGATACACTCTCTGAATTAGAAAGAGAGGCATTAGGGTTTAATTTAACCTATGATTTAGGGGTACAATTAAGGAAAATTCAAACATGTTTTATTGATGCAATCACCGATCGAGCAAATGTGATGATTCGAATTCAACAGATCAAAACAGTTCAAACTAAACATCAAGAAAAGATGGCTTTTATCACCTTTCATGATGGTCGAGCAACATTTGAACTTACGGTTTTTCCTAGGATATATAAAAAGTATGAAAACATACTTAATCCAGGGATATTTAAAGTTGATATTCAAAAACAAATATATAAAGAAAAAACATCATTTATTGGAATCGCTTTCATAAAAGTATAAAATATGTAAAAAAAATCAAATTTAAGGGTTTTTTGTGTTATTATTTATATAAACATTTAAGCTATTTATTTTAGATATTTTTAATATAGAAGGGGTGGTTTCATGCAGTTGCTTCAATTAGGATTGGTTGTAGTATTTGTAACGCTACATTTTTTCATTGGATTTTACAGAGGCGTATCAAAATCAGCTTATGCTACATTTGTAAATTTGTTATTATCAGTAGCAATCTTGTGGTTTGTTTCTAATATTTCAATTACAAGTGCTTTGTCTCAGGAAGAGCTCATTGCTCAACTAGAAGAGATGTTTGCTGATGGCAACTCACAATTACAATTATTGTTAGCCTATTCAAATTTTGTAAACTTACTTTTTGGTCTCCTAGAAGTATTCATACGAATCATCGTATTTTTAGTTTTATACACCTTTGTCCGTTGGTTTTTGTCATTTGTATTTTTTGGACTTATTTATAAATTTGTCTTTGAAAAACGTTTAACAAAAGCATACAAAGTAGAAAAAGTATCTTATCATTCTGAAGAAGGTTCAGAAACTCAAGAAAAAGTAATTAAAAAGAAAATTAAAAAAACATTTACAAGTCGATTTTTCGGTGGCTTATTTGGTGCTGTTCGTGGATTTGTAACATCGATATTAATATTAATGCCACTTGTTGTTTTGTTGTCGGCCACAAATAATTTAGATTTTGAATCTAATGGTGAAGTCTTTGGTCAAACAAATCTAAATGAAGTGATTTCTCAATTACAAGTTACTCCTATATTTGAAGAAATACAAAATAACATCTTTGACTTTTCATTTGAAACAAATTTAACAGAAACAAGAGTATTTAACTTGCGTGACGAACTATATAACGTGACCGCAATAACTCAAAGAGCTTACGAAGCAGGCTTTTTATCAGATCAATTTGATTTGAATAACTTAGGTTCTGAAGATGCTGAAGCAATTAAAGACTTACTAGGAATTGTTGGAGATTCTGATGTTATGATTGCATTATTAGAAGTTGGCTCTGATTTAGCAGCTGAAGGCTTGTTAGAGAGCCTCACTGAAATAGGTTTATCTGAAGGAAATGCAACAAAAGCAGCACTTGCTGAATTAAAAGCTATTGATTGGAAATTAGAACTTGCAGCACTCGGTCTCATTTTTGAGAAACTCACGGCTGTAGGGACGATTGAAGAAATCAGCGCATTACTTGAAGATACAAATAACTTAGCATCTCTTAGTGAAGCTGAAGTAACAGCACTTGCGGATGTTTTAAGAGCAGTTGCTGACTTACAACTCATTAAAGTTGCCAATGTTGGTGTTGAGTATGTTTTAGAACTTGAAGATGTACAAGCAAACATTGAGTGGTTACCTGTGACTGAACGTGAAGCATATCTAAAGGAAGCCCTTGCAGAAGTACTTAATGATACAGAATTTTTCTATGGTGAAAATGGTGATCTTTATAATTTAGCAGATTTATTAGAAGTTGTTCTTGCTGATTACGGTACATTTAGCGTCGCACAACTCCTTGAAGAAGATCCAGTCGATGCACTCTTAACAGAAGATGGTGAAGATTTTTTAAATGCTACATTGGACGAAGTAACTCAAGTAGAACTTGTCTCAGCATTACTACCAACAGCTGTGGACTTTGCATTATACAGTGCATTTGAAGCAGATGTTGCTTCAGAGCTAGATGAAGCACTGAATGACACAGTAGACAATTTAGATTTCGATGCAGAATTTGATACATTTGGTCAAATCTTTGGTGCACTTGTTACCTTAACTGCGAATGAATTGCTTGCTGGAAACGAAGAAGTCATTGCATTTGTAGATCGAGTTGCACAAAACAACTTACCAACGGTACGCCTACTCGTTGGCTATGTGTTTGATGATTCTGTTTTAGTCAATGCAGCAATTAATGAAGCAGCACCAGTATTACTAGATGCCTTTGTTGAAGATCAAGATACTAAAAATTTATTAGATACGTTATTATTTGATGAAAATGGATTAACCATTGATTTAGGTCAAGAACTCAATACATTACTTGATGTCTTAGAAGATGTATATGGATTTGCAACCTTACAAGATGTTTTAGACTTAACAAATGGAAATGCGGATGCCGTTGTATTCTTAGATTCAGTCTTTGCGGATGCAAATGAAGCAGCTGCATTAAGAAGTGCTCTTAATACGTTACTTGCAGACTCTCAACTCATTGAACAAGTGGGTAATAACTTCGATGCAGTATTACCTTATCTTGTAGAAGATGAAAATACCCGTACATTATTAGAAACATTACTTGCAGATAACAACGGTGCACTTGCATTAGATTTAGCCGCAGAAGTCGATACATTACTAGATATATTAGAAGTAACCTATGGATTTACAACATTAGAAGGACTTCTAGGTGCAACAGAAGGTCTTGATTTAAGAGGTTCTGCAAACTTAGGGTATGCGTTTGGATCACTTGCACCTGAAGATTTTGCAGCATTAGTAACTGCAGTGAAAGACTTACAAATTGTTGGTGCGTTAAATCAAGAAAACACAGAAAGCTTACTTGCGTTCTTAGGTGTAGAAAATATATATGTGCCCGCAACATTTGATGCAGGATTAGAATTAGAATATGCATTGAATCTTGTATATGGATTATCTGTGTACTTACATGAACATATGGAACCTGGATTAACACCAATTGAAGATGTTGATTTTACAGATTTATTATTAAGTGATACACTTGCAGGATTATTACTTGTTCAAGAGGGCACATTAAACTCTCAACTGATCGCACCAAATCTTGCATACTCTATTGAAACAGCGCTTATCGAAGCTGGTTTAAATGAAACGATTATCGTTCCTGAAGTATTACTTGCATCTAGTCCAGAAAGTGCAGCATGGGTAGCGGAATACAATGTATTAGTCACGTTATTATTAACCGTTGCTGAACTTGCATCTAATTACTATGAACTTTCTGTTTGGGGACTCGAAGACTTACTTTCAAATACTGAAGGTGAGTTTGTGGATACATTAGCATTTGCTGATGATATTTTACAACCTAATATGACCGCACTTAAACAAGTGGTTGGTGGTATTGTAGCGAATTCTCAAATTTTAGTCGCAAGTGCGAATCAAACCTTAAACAATTTAGTAGAACCAATTTTAGGTACACCAGTAAATATTAACGTGATTCAAGAAATCATGACATTACTTGATGTTGTAGAAATCGGATATGAATTTACAACACTTGAAGATATGTACACGATTTCTCAAGATTTAAGTTTAGATAATTTGGCTGCAGCAGGCATTGCATTTGGTAGTTTATCACCTGAGTCTGCAACAACACTTGTTCAAAAATTAACATCATTACAACTTGTGTCAGCGCTTGATAGATCACTTATGTTAGAAGCATTAAATAATTTAGAGGCTGCAAATATTGTTGTTCCTCAAGACTTTAATGCAGCATATGAATTAAGTGTCATCTTAAACTTACTTTATGCAAGTGCTCACTACATAAAAGAAGCTTCAAATCAAGTCACTGATATTAGAGGTATTGATTTTGGACCACTCTTAACAAGTGCAGCATTTGAATCATTTATGGT
>DNNX01000024.1 GCA_003497445.1 Acholeplasmataceae bacterium
ATGAGAGAGACATCTTTAAATCCCATAGATACGATGTGATTTCTGATTGTTTTTAAACGATCATCAAAGGTCCCATTTACAAGTAAACCATCTATCTTTTGATAATTTTTAAATTCGTTAAATTGTGCACTGAGTTTTGAATACCACTTATCTTCTCTTACATAAAGCAAACCTTCAATATCAATATTGGTTTCAACAGCAAATCCTCTGAAATAAGTGGTTGTGGATGAATTTTGTCCGTTGCTCGATCTTGAATAATACCATAATGCATACAAACCATTCTGTGTGGAAGTATTCGTGATTTGATATGAAAAGATTTCTGTTGCACGACTTGAAATAAGAGGATGTTGAATGATGTAATCATTCGATAATTTATTTGTTTGTATTACATAATCATAATCATACGATAGCGTATCTCTAGTTAATATCGGTTGCCATAGATGTTTTACGAGTAATTCAATAAAAGCTGCTTCTTTTTTTTCACTAGAAATAATATGTTTCACCATAAAAATAAATCCTAAAATGAAACTTATGAATGCTGTTATAAAAATGTAAAGAATCACTTCTCCAAATCCAAGGATGCCTAAAATCGCTACTAATACAAAGCATATTAAAAAAACAATCAGAAAAAAACCACTTCTTTTTAAATCAGTAAATCGTTTTAATGTTTTTGATGCTTCTTTTAATATTTGTAATCCTTGATCCATGATATCCTCTTTTTGTTTCATTTTACCATATATAATACCAATCTAATATTATGCCAATGACTTTCTTTTTTAGTACTTTTCTTCTATAATACAAAAAAACTCAAAGGATTATTTTATGACATTTGATTTAAATCAATATCCTTATCCATCAAAGCGTCAATGTGTTTTTGCTAAAAACGGTATGGTCGCAACGAGTCAACCACTTGCTGCGCAAGCTGGATTAGACATTTTAAAAAAAGGTGGCAATGCAATAGATGCTGCAATTGCGACTGCAGCATGTCTCACCGTTGTTGAACCAACATCCAATGGAATTGGAAGTGATTGTTTTGCAATTGTTTGGATGCAAAACGCATTATATGGATTAAATGCCAGTGGCTACGCACCAAAAAATATTTCTATCGATCAATTACAAGCTTTAGGCTATGAAAAAATCCCAACACACGGCATGATTCCAATAACAATTCCTGGTACACCAAAAGGCTGGGTAGAATTATCTAAACGCTTTGGAAAGCTTCCATTAAGTGATGTATTAGAACCTGCAATTCAATATGCAAATGAAGGTTTCCCCTTATCTCAGACACTTGCTTATCACTGGAAGCAAGCTTATGAAATTTATAAAAAGAACCTTACTGATCCTATGTTTCAGCCTTGGTTTGATACCTTTGCACCACATGGTGCTGCCCCAAAAGTTGGTGATATTTGGTCATCTAAAGATCATGCTGAAACATTAAGATGCATTGCAGAAACAAATGCAGATGCTTTTTATAACGGCACTCTCACAAAAAAAATCGTAGACTATTCTAATAAGTATGGTGGATTTTTATCTCTGGAAGATTTTGCTGAATATGATGTTGATTGGGTCACACCAATTTCTATTAACTACAAAGGATATGATGTTTATGAACTTCCACCTAATGGACAGGGGATCATTGCACTTATGGCATTATCAATGCTTAATAATGATCAATTTACTTCAAGGGATCATACTGAAACGATCCATCATCAGATTGAAGCACTTAAACTTGCTTTTGCAGATGGATTTGAATATATTGCGGATCATAAAGAAATGCAAGTCACTGATAAACACCTTTTAAATGCTCATTATCTCAAGAAAAGGCGTGATCTCATTTCAAAAGATGCATTAGATCCTATGTTTGGTCAACCTCAAAAAGGTGGAACTGTCTATTTAGCCACTGCTGATAAAGATGGAAACATGGTATCTTACATCCAAAGCAACTATATGGGGTTTGGATCTGGCATTGTCATTCCTGGTACAGGTATTGCAATGCAAAACAGAGGTCATAATTTTTCTTTTGATAAGTATCACATAAATGCATTAGGTCCTAGAAAAAAACCACTGCATACCATTATTCCTGGTTTTTTAATGAAAGATCAATTACCCATTGGTCCATTTGGTGTCATGGGTGGATTTATGCAACCACAAGGCCACCTTCAAGTACTCATGAATATGATCGATTTTAATTTAAACCCTCAGGCTGCATTAGATGCACCACGATTTCAATGGATGAAAGATAAAAACGTTATCGTAGAACCTAGTTTCCCAAAACATGTCATTCAAGACCTCATCTTAAGAGGCCATCAAGTTACTGTTGAAGAACGAATCTCTATGTTTGGCCGTGGACAAATAATTTTTAGAGATGTAAATGGCACCTACATTGGTGCATCAGAATCACGATGTGACGGTATGGTAGCGGCATGGTAATAAAAAAGTGAGCTTATTGGCTCACTTTTTATTTATCATTTATGTGTTACCTGACCTATTTTGATAACCTAGTTTTTCGAATATGACTATTGTATTTACCCCATACACTCCATTAGTAATTCGTTTATATCAGACCAATTCTCGTCTAATGGCGGAGGAAAGGGGATTTGAACCCCTGCGCCTTTGACAGCCTACGAGCTTTCCAAGCCCGCCTCTTCAGCCACTTGAGTATTCCTCCTAATAATGGCGCACCCGACATGAATTGAACATGCGACCTTAACCTTCGGAGGGTTATGCTCTATCCAACTGAGCTACGGGTGCCAGCGTTTTTATTGTATCATATATAGCGCTTTCATGATACAATATGTCATATGACACAATCTTTTGAACGTTATGAAAAAAAATACATCATTACAAACGCTCAAGCATCAGAAATGATTGCTTTTTTAAAATTACACATGGCACTTGATCGTCATCATAACCCAAAGCATATTTTACCATACAAAATCCATTCTTATTATTTAGATGATCATGATGCACGTATTATAAAGAAAAGTATTGAAAAACCCTCTTATAAAGAGAAATATCGTTTGAGATGGTATAATGATCCAACAAAATTATTTTTAGAGGTAAAAATAAAATACTTAAAAAGATCTCATAAAAAACGTTTTGAAATCACTCAAGAAGAATTAGATTTAAAAGACTATCGAACACTTATTAATACTTCGTATCATTATGGTTATTTAAATGCAATCACACCTGCATCCATTGGAAAATATTGTTTAATTGACTATGAACGTATTGCATTTGATGATACGGATAAGGGTATTCGCGTCACCTTTGATTTTAATGTATCCTATACATTTGACAATACATCTTATCCTCTCAATGATGAGGACGTTGTAATTTTAGAAATCAAATATCGTGATGCATTCCCACTATTTTTATCTTCTTATTTATCTGAACACAAAATCTATTCTAGATCTTTATCTAAAATAGGTCGTTCTTATCAACAATACAAAGGAGCATTATTATGACATCAACCATTTATTGGGTTTTAACTTTAGAACCACTGACAATTTCAACACTTCTCATTGTATTATCGATGGCGACTATATTAGGTGCCATGCTCGCATTTAGCTATCATGTGTCTCATTTAAAAGATGGTTATGATAAAAGTTTTTTATTTACATTACTTATCATGCCACTCGTTGTAAGTATTATCGTATTACTTGTATCTAATAATTTAGCACGTGCATTTAGTTTAGCCGGTGTGTTTACTTTGGTAAGATTTAGATTAGCGATGAATGATTCTTCTGACTTAGGGTTTATATTAGCGTCTGTTGGTGTTGGATTATCCATTGCTTTAGGATATGTATTACTTGGCATCATCATTACAACATTTTTGTCTGTTGTTCTTGCTGTGCTATCACAATTTTTGCTTCAACAAAAACAATCCTCTGCAAAACTTGTTTTTTACATGCCTGAACAAATGAATATTAAAGGTGCGGTTGATGATGTTTTGTCACATCATACAAAGTCTCATAGATTAAATAAAATAAGATCTACAGAGTTTGGTACTTTATATAAATTAACGTATAAAATCATCTTAAAAAAAGATACCGATACAAAAGAACTTATGGATGCAATAAGGTATATGAATGGTAATTTAGATGTAACATTGTATGAAGATTACCACGTGTCCTATGAAGAAAAACTATAAAAAAAGTCTAACGTATGTTAGACTTTTTTATTTAATAACGTTTCTATAAAAGGTTTGAGTGCTTCAGGTTTAACTGTTGGACTAAATCTATAAATGACTTTGCCTTGTTGATCAATTAAAAATTTTGTAAAGTTCCATTTTATGCGAGACCCTGATAATTTTGACAATAATCCAGTTTTTAATTGTCCTGCATGATTCTGATCTTGTGGTGCTTCTTTTTTTAAATATTGATATAGAGGATGTGCCTGCTTTCCATTCACATTGATTTTTGCAAATGTTATAAATGTTGTGTGATAGGATAATTCACAAAATGTTTGAATCTCTTCGTTACTTTGAGAAGCTTCATTCATAAATTGATTGCAAGGAAAATCTAAAATTTCAAACCCTTGATCTTTATATGACGCATACAATTTTTCAAGGCCTTCATACTGACCAACTAAACCACATTTAGGTGCCGTATTGACAATAAGTAATACCTTTCCTTTATATGATTTTAGTGATACATGTTCATGTTTATGTGTCTCTACTTCAAATGTATAGACTGACATACATTCTCCTTTTCATAATGGTCGGGACGACAAGATTTGAACTTGCGACCTCTTGGACCCCATCCAAGCGCGCTACCAAGCTACGCCACGTCCCGTCCTTTATGTGATTTCACATGTATCATCATCACAGACATCTTGACGTTTTTCAAGTTGTTTTGCATATGTAAATGCTTGAATGAGTTGATGTACTTTTTGATATCCGTACATGGGTTGCGTACCATTAATACGCATATGTGGAATACGATGAATCCCTTTTAATATTGCATTTTCTCGATTTGAGTCAACTTGTGTTAAATATTTATCGGTATGTAATACTTCAAGAATTTTTTCTTGAGGAATATTGAGATTTAAACAAATATCTAATAAATACTGATGATTCGATATATCTTTTTTATGCTCATAATAATCTATTAATACTTGAGTTACGAATGCATGTTGGACATGATTGATTTTAGCCAGATGTGATAATCGATGGATATCAGATGTTGGAAATGGTGTTTGATCTTTAATGACATCAAAGTCCTTAAAAAATAATTCAACATCGTTTTTGTCAATGAGTAAATGTTTCGCGATGACATCATAAAGTGATGTTTCTTCACCTACAACCATCTTAGGAATCATTTCATAACTTCTATATAAAATATCTATATTTTGATCTTGATATTGTGCCAAAGCTTCTATTAGTGATTTTTGAAGTAAATAGCTTTGTGGACACATAAAATCGAACCAAATCTCTATTGTCATACTACTCCGTACGCAGTGCTACCACTGGATCTTTTCTCGATGCTATTTTAGCAGGAATAAAGCCTGCAATCAAGGTTAATGCAATGCTTAAGAGTATTAATATGATTGCAGTCAATGGATTTAAGACGGCAATATTTTTAATATCTGCAAGGTTTTCTATGAGTGTGTTGATAATCGGATTTAGAATAATGGTCACTATAATTCCAAACGTTCCAGATAAAAATCCAATAATGATTGTTTCGGCATTAAAAACTCGTGTAATATCTTTTTTACGCGCACCAATCGCTCTTAATACCCCGATTTCTTTTGTTCTTTCAATGACAGATACATACGTAATAATACCAATAAGCACTGATGATACTAAAAGCGAAATTCCCGATAATGCTACTAATAGATATGTGATGTTGGTGACAATTTGAGACAAATAGGAGGATAAGGTTTGAGTAAAGTCCGTATGAATGATTTTTCGATACACTTCACTATCCGGAATGTCTTCGTTATATGCTGATAAATATGAGGCAACTGCCTCTTTATCAGCAAAATCATTTGCATAAATGGTAATTCTACTAGGAAACTGCTTTGCACCTAAATATTGTAATAAATTAATCACATCGCTTCTTCTTGTATAGGTTGAGTCATCAAAGACTGAAACGTATGGTCCTTCAGTGCCACCTGCCTCTAAATTCTCTTGTAACGCTGCAATGATGGGGGCATCTTCTGAGACGTCTAAAATATGATCGATAACTGCTTGTGTATATCCGAATCCTTCTGATAGAAGTTCTGAATCTACCCCTTCTTGAATACGAATAATACCAACGATTCTTAAACTAACAGCTTCTTCTGAGGCATATGCAACAGTTGCATCAGAATAAAATTTACCACTCTCATTTTGTTGATAATATATACCACTATGAACGAGTTTAAAATTCATGTTTACTAAATCTTCAAATAAAATTTCTTCTTCGCCTTCAAAACCAAGATTATTTAAAATAAAATCTCTTAATTGATTTCTGTTAGAAACAATGATTACCATTTCTAGAGCATCATCTTGAGGAAGACGTCCATATAAAACATCATACTGACTTGCAATTATATCCGGATTGTCAGTATTTAGTTGACGCATCCGTATACTCCCAGAAGATACTCTTCTGACAACACCATCTAATTCTCTTAAAATAAATGGTTCTGCGTCATAACGGTATGTAATATCTTGATATAAAGAGGGATCTAAGCCATCTAGATAGGACATATAATCTTCTGTGAGGACATTAAAATGCGTATAATTCGATATTTGTTGCACTGGTGTATAAGGTGTTACAAACAAACCATTTGGAAATAATGGTGCTGGATTGGTATTTTCAAATATCGGTGGTCCAGTAGGTAAAGTATCTGGTAAAATTAACGTTTGTTCTTCAATGGTAATTGGTACAGCAGACAATAACTCTTGTTGGACATTTGTAATATATAATTGAAATCCATTAGAAATCGATAGAATTAATGCAATACCAATAATACCAATGGAGCCAGCAAATGCAGTGATCACGGTACGGATTTTTTTTGTTAACAGATTCTTTAATGATAAACTGAGTGCAGTAAGATAAGACATCGCTGTTTTCTTTTTAACATGAATCTGTTCATCATTTGCTTTTATATTATGTGGATTTGAATCTGATACGACCTCACCGTCTAAAAATTCAATAATACGATCGCTATAACGATTTGCTAAATCAGGATTATGTGTCACCATAATAACTAATCTTGTTGTCGCAATTTCTTTAAGTAATGTCATAATCATTTCAGACGTTTTTGAATCAATGGCACCTGTTGGTTCATCTGCTAGGATAATATCAGGATCATTGACAAGTGCTCTTGCGATGGCAACGCGCTGCTGTTGTCCACCAGAAAGTTGATTCGGTTTTTTAAATAATTGATCTGATAATCCAACTGAAACAAGTGCTTTTTTAGCTTTATCTAAACGATTTGATTTTGTCTCACCTGATAAGGTTAATGCAAGTGCCACATTTTCAATCACACTTAAATGTGGAATCAAATGGTAGTTTTGAAAGACAAATCCAATACGATGATTTCTATATTGATCCCAATCTGGATCTTTAAATTCCTTTGTTGAAATGCCTTCAATTCTTAAATCACCTTCAGTATAACGATCAAGCCCACCAATAATGTTAAGCATCGTTGTTTTACCACAGCCAGAAGGTCCTAAAATAGATACAAATTCTTTTTCTCTAAATGTCAGTGATACATCTTTTAACGCAATGACATCATTGAATTTTAATGGATATATTTTTTTGATTTTAATTAATTCTAACATAATGCTCTCTTTCTAATTCCATTGTATCAATCGTCTATATATTTCTCACATGGTTCGCATGTTTAACATAATGTTCTTCAATTAAAAAGCACCTTTAAGGTGCTTTATAAATATTCTTTCCTTGCATCCAAGTTTCAGATACTTGTAATGTTTTTAATCGGTCATGATTTATTTTCAATAAATCTTCTTTAAATACAACAAAATGAGCAGGAAAAGTAGGCTTTAAATACCCACCGTTGAGTTTAGAAAGCATCCAAGCGTTGGTGGTATAAGCTTTGACTGCATCATAGCGTGTCATACATTGATCTTTGTCATGTATCTGCCCTACATTTCTTGTCTCAGCAGCATATATTCCTAATAATGGATTAGGATCTTCAACAGGTGCATCAGAAGAATAACCATAATGAATGTGAGCATCATGATACATTTTAAAAGGAAACACCATATTTGGTGTATCTTTAAATAAGGAGAGTGTATGCGGTAAGTCGGTCGTTAAAAACTGAGGTTGTATATCCAAAAAAACATCGAGTGTTTTAAGTATATGTATCGCTTCTTGATTCGCATAACTTGCATGAATCACACGGTCAAATAATCCTTTTTTCACAGGAATTTCTCTAAGTATCTTTGCAACTTCTAATAATCCTTGATCCCCAATAACATGAATCGCAACTGCCATATTTGCCTTTCTTGCCTGCGTCACTTGCGCTTTAAATTTTTTCATGCTTGTGATTCGCATGCCATAGGTATCATCCACATAAGGTGTTGACATCAGTGCAGTTTTTGATCCAGTTGTTCCATCATAAAACATTTTAACTGCACCTAGCTCAACAAAATCATTTTCTACAATCGGACGACGAATATGATCTTTTAATGTTTGATGATGCACAAGTAAATGATTATAAAAAAGATGTGACTGGCTTGCTTGAAAAAATGCTTGAAGTGTATCATGGTAACCATTGAAGTAATATAAATCATCACTGTGACCAGCGATGATTCCATAAGCATTTAGTTTCTGATATGCTTTCATCAAAAATGAAGTGAGTGTATCGATGGTATTTTTTGGAATCGATTGAAGTGCCATTGTCGCTTCTTCTTCTTTTAAAATACCATCTTCACTTTCAAATTGCATGATTTCAAGCGCTTTAGAATTTAGTGTCATCCCATGATAATCTTCGTGTCTTAAATATATCGGAATATCTTTTGAAATATCATCTAAATCTTTTTTATTGATGTTCATACTTGGTTTATAGTGCTCAATATATATCATGTTTAAGTCTAAATGTTTTTTAATAAACATGTAGACATCTTGTTTGTTCAATACACCTTTAATTTGAAGGCGTGATAAAAATTGTCCATAGCCCATCAAATGAAGATGACAATCGACAAACGCTGGATAAATATATTGCCCTTGCATATCGATGTCAATGACATCATTGATTTCAACTTGATTCGTTGTAATTAACCCTTCATGGTCCACATATAACTCATGAACGGATTCTAATTCATCCATTGTATAAAAAGTGCCATTGAACAGTCTATACATCGTCGATCTCCTGACATAATTTTTTTGCATCTTCATAACGGAAGCCTTGTTGCATCGCAACTTTTAACCATTGTTGACATTTTTCAAATGTCTGTCCTTTTAATTTGGATTGTTTTTTTAGCCATAGTTTTTTCAAAGCTGCTATTTCATTATCTGCTGACGTCGATATGCTCTCAAGATGTGTTTGAATATGCGTTTGTTCATATCCCAATTGACTGGCATAAGCATAACATTTTTGACGTTTTTTCGTGTGTGACAATTGCTTATTTTTTTGAATGCATGATGCGATGACATCTTTTAGTCTTTGTTCAAAATTGACATCTTTCAATTGTACTTCAATCTCTTTTGTAGGTAAACCTTTGTTGTTTAAAGCAAAGACAATCTTCTTAGGTCCATACTGTTTATGACTTTGGATATAGCGTTTGATAAAATCCTCATCATTCACATATAGTTTATCTTTTAATGATTGAATGACTTGAGTAATGACGACTTGATCAGATGACTTTTTTTCTAAATGCGTGTACACTTCATTTACAGTATGTTGTCTTTTCAAAAATGTTTTTGCAGATTGATAAAGATGCTCATATAAACGATCTTTTTGTATAAGATGCATGGTTTCATCTGATATATCCATCCCAACTTTTAATTGATATTTCAAAAAAAGTGCATATGATATGACGAGTGTTTCTCGCTCTAAATCAACATGCACATCTTCTTTGACAAACGTGTAGTTTTTTACAATCATGAATAGCGACCTACGACATATTCTAATTCTCGATCATAAGAAATATCATATTGCACGCTTAAATATAAATCATAAATATGTTGAAACGTTTCAAAATCGATGATCCCACTTACTTGGATGGATGCTAAGTTCTGAATGTCTTTAATGGCATTTTCTATGTCTATATCAAAATAGCCATCCGTTCTTAAATCAAGTTGATAGTAAAGATTAATAACACGGATGATATTTTTTAAAGGTTCATAAACTTGATCTTTTTCCATGATCACTTCATAATTTAATTCAACTATATCTTCTATTTTATCTGTAGGCGTTACGATGATGTCTATCGGATCTTCTTGAATGGTTACTTGATTTTTATATGTCCAAATACCTTCTGTATAAACGAGCACATAGGATGTATCATTAATTTCTGTGAGTGGTATTTGATTTTGGTAAACAAATTTACCAAATGTTTCCTCTCCATACACAGCATATCCATAAGATTGAAGTGATGCAGCTAGAACTTCACTTGCGGATGCTGAAAAACGATTGACCAATACAACAATCTCATAAGGTTTAGGCTCTGCGAGTCCACCTTTATAATGCGTAATATTACCATCATGATCTATGAGTGAAAAATAATTAACAGATGCATCATACGGTAAGAGTTGTTGAATGATACCAGAAGGTAACCCACTATTCCCTTGATTGTGTAATGCCGTTAAACTACCACCTGGATTATTTCTTAAATC
>DNNX01000108.1 GCA_003497445.1 Acholeplasmataceae bacterium
AATGTCCGTAGGCGGCTGTTTGTGAATAGATTGGGTTTTTAAGTGCTAAAGTTTCGATAATATGACTTGGTCTTAAATCAAATATATCTTGAATTGCCTTTTTAAGTTTAATAAGCGCAACTTTTTCAGTGCCATGGCAATCTATAAAAAAACTGACGGGTTCTGACACACCAATAGCATACGCAATTTCTAATTCACAAACATCGCATAAATTTGCAGCAACCACATTTTTTGCAATATACCTTGCCATATAGGCAGCACTCCGATCAACTTTAGTCGCATCTTTACCAGAAAATGCACCGCCTCCATGCGGTGCATACCCACCATATGTATCCACAATAATTTTTCTTCCAGTTAATCCAGCATCTCCGTTTGGACCACCTTGCAGAAATTGACCTGTTGGATTAATCAAATATCTTGTTCTTGAAGTATCATAATCTTTTAATATCGGACTAACAATATGTGACATAATCTCTTTTTTAAGTTGATCTTGCTTTCCTACCCAACTATGACCATGCTGTGTCGATAAAACAATTGCATCGATATATTGATACATACCATTTTCATATGCAATTGTCACTTGTGTTTTTCCATCGGGTCTTAAATCTGAAATGATATTTTCTTTACGTACAAAAGACAATCTTTTTGATAATTGATGCGCTAAATAAATTGGTAAAGGTAAAAACGTTTCTGTTTCTTTATTCGCAAATCCAAACATCAGTCCTTGATCTCCAGCACCAAGTTCATGATCTTCTTTTTCATTCACACCTCTTGCAATATCTGGTGATTGTTTATTAATTCGAATATCGATTTTAACTGTTTGATAATTAAATCCTAAATCATCATGATTATATCCAATATTTTTGATTGTATTTCTCACAACTTGATCGATATCGACTTGTCCCTTTGAAGAGATTTCACCGAATACGAAAACATAATTAGTTGTTACTGCAGTTTCACAAGCAACACGGCTATTTGGATCTTGTTTTAAATGAGCATCTAATATCGCATCAGATATTTGATCGCTTACTTTATCTGGATGTCCTTCAGTGACAGATTCACTACTAAATAATTTAATCATTGTTTCCTTCTTTCCAAAATAAAAGACACTGTTTCAGTGTCTTATTCTTTCTTATTGTTAGGTTTCCCTCTTGGCGAAAGCACCTTATATTTTATAGGTTGCTGCTATGTCATCGGTCACCTCACCTACACAGCTCTGAATAAGACGATTAAGTTATATTGTTATTATACATGAATTAAAAGTTTTTAAACATCATATCGTATTCATCTTGAAATTTCACAAATCTTTCGATAATTCGGTCATCAATATAGACAGATAAATCACCTTCTAATATTTTCATCGCTTGACTATGATTCATAGGACGTTTATATGAACGAAGTTCTCTTAAAGTCAAATACATATCCACACATAAAATGACATCCGCAATATCTGATTTTTGAATGGATTGCATATTTAAAATAAATGAGTCGTTGTTTGTTCCCTCGATATATGCTCGAATGACTTCTTCACATTTTTGAGCAAGTTGTAATCTTTTTGCAATGTTTGATCCAAGTTCAGTTTTTTCTTTGAGTTTTTGATATGTAGATTGCGTTTGTGTTTCTTCTTTTGTAATTAAATCTTTAATTTCTTCAAATTTTAAATGAACCGTTGTATACCACTCTAATTCTTTCGTTTTTAATTCCGTTAAACCTATATCTTTTGCAAGTTTCAACGACATCTCGCGAATATGCATCGCATGTCTTTGATCCATACGTTTATCCGATTCAGAAAACACGACTGAAAATAAATCTGAGACAATATGAGAGAAATCACTTTGAACTTGGCGTCTTCTAATAAGCTCTAGTTTACGTTCTTGTTGCATATATTGACCCATAGAAACAATCGCATACACAACAAAATAAAACAATATAAATAACAATGTCCTTAATGCAATATCTTGAAAATCATTTGTTTGAACAAAAATCGGGATAAACTCAAACACAGTAAATCCTTCTGCAGCTTGTTGTAAATTAAATGTCCAAATAAGATGAATTGCCGTAAGTAAAATAATGAGTGTTGTGAAACTAGAAGACAAGAGCTGCTTATCTTGATATAGACTAATAACAACAATCGCATAATAAATTAATATGTATGCACCGGTTTCAAAATGTGGGATAGAATACAATCTCGCATAAATTAGAATGGCAGAGAAAAACATGTAAAACCCAGCAACATACATAGCGACACTTTGTTTCGTCTTATCTTCTTGGTCATTATAGATAAGTCTTTTTAATATTTGGTTTATCATGAACGTTACCGGAAATGCAAGGACAGTGATGACCCAATCTGTCACACCACCAGTACTTGATAAAGATAAAATAAAAAGCATAATACCATATAAAATATTGGAAACAAAAATAATATTTTTAATAACGATATTTCGACGTACCAAAAGTGCGACATCATTGGTGACATCGACACCTTCTTCAAAACCAAAAAATTTAGAAAACACCGATCGTGACATCGATGTCAAACTACGTTTTTTAAAAAACAATATTATTCTCCTGAAAGTCTAAATAAGTTATGTCCTTCATCATCTAATTCTGCTAAATCTTCATTAGATATTTGTGCAACACGTGTTGATGCTGAGGCAGCAATCGCACCGACAATGTCATCTAAAAAGGTATGACATTCTTTATCACTTTTACCAAATTCATTTAAATCTTTCACAATACCTGCTTTATTGACATCGATATCGCCAAAATTCGTCTGGCCAATCGTACCATATAAACCCGCAACATCTAAACCCATTGTCTCATCAATCCCAAACAATCCAAAATCTTCAAAAATAATATCTTGAATGGGACCTTGAAACATTTTTTCTTCTGCTAAACGATCAATCTCTGCAGCAAGTTGTACATGATGAAAGACATCTCTGAATGATAAAATTTTTTCAACACTCTCTAAACATAATTCAAATGTAACATCTTCTGAGTATCTTTTTTGTTGTTTATATGCAATATCTGCAATCGATTCCAACGTTACACCTCTTCTAAGTAACGTTTGTCGATTAAACTCTAGCATCTCTGCACGAGTAAATATAATTTTATTTTTAGACATTAGATCTCCTTTAGTATCATGCCATCCACAAAGACTTTTTGACCATTTAAAAAGTCTTTGGTTGGCATCTTTCTCTTCCCTGGTAATTGTATGGTTGTAATATCAATCACACCATCAATAAGTGACAGTGAGAATGTAGATTTTGATACACTCACTTTACCAACTGAATCTG
>DNNX01000063.1 GCA_003497445.1 Acholeplasmataceae bacterium
ATGAAAACACCCTTAACAATGAACATCATGTCGCACTTGTTAAAGGCGATGTAAAAGGTAAGGAAGATGTCCTTGTAAGAGTACATTCTGAATGTTTAACTGGCGATGCTTTTGGGTCATTAAGATGTGATTGTGGTGATCAGTTGCATGCAGCGATGCACACGATCGAAGAAGAAGGTTTAGGAATTGTATTATATATGAGACAAGAAGGTAGAGGTATTGGACTTATCAATAAGATAAGAGCATATCATCTTCAAGATCAAGGATACGATACCGTTGAAGCGAATCTAAAATTAGGATTTAAAGATGATTTAAGAGATTATGGTATCGGGGCACAAATTCTTGCTGATTTAGGTGTAAAATCGATACGACTTATGACCAATAATCCAAGAAAAATCGTAGGATTAGAAGGATATGGTATTTCAATTTCAAAAAGAGTGCCGATACAAATGAACCATAATGAAAGAAATGAATTATATTTAAAAACAAAAAAACAAAAACTTGGGCATATGCTCGATATTAAGGAGTAAATCATGAAAAAATTTGAAGGAAAATTTATTGGAACAAACTTAAAAGTTGCCATCGTGATGAGTCGTTTTAATGACTTTATCGGAAAACAACTCGTTGAAGGTGCAAAAGATGGATTAATAAGACATGATGTAGAAGATAACAATATCGATGTCATTTATGTTCCAGGTGCATTTGAAATCCCATTAGTCTTAAAAAAAGTTGCTTCACTCAATAAGTATGATGCAATCATTGCAGTGGGTGCAGTTATTCGTGGTGCAACACCCCACTTTGATATGGTTGCAAATGAAGTTACGAAAGGTATCGCAACTGTATCATTAGAATCTAATATACCAATCATGAATGCCGTATTAACAACAGATTCAATTGAACAAGCAATTGAACGGGCAGGTACAAAAGCAGGTAACAAAGGATTTGATGCAGCGTTAGCAGCCATAGAAATGGTCAATGTATTAAAAACACTTCGATAATATCGAAGTGTTTTTTTTAAATCGATTCAATATGTTTTTTTGCTTGTTCTTTATAAGATGTTTTTAACGCCTTATCCATTTTATGATGTATATTGAGCATCATGGACATGCGAGGATTATTTGCAAGTTTATCTTTATGTGTATCGATAAAATCCCAATATAAACTATTAAATGGACATGCTTTTTCACCGGTTTTTATTTTTGGATCATATTTACATCCATCACAATAATTACTCATTTTCTTAATATATGAAGCACCAGATATATACGGTTTCGTTGACATTTGTCCACCATCTGCATAGAGTCCCATACCCATGACATTAGGTGTGACAACCCAATCAAATGCATCCACATACATGGTGTTAAACCAATCATTGAGTTCTTTTGGCTCAACACCAATTAAATTTGCATAATTAGAAAGAATCATTAATCGTTGAATATGATGATTATAGCTATTAGAGATGGTTTCTTTGATTGTATGTGACAAACAATTGAGTTCTGTATTGCCTGTCCAGTAAAAATCTGGTAGTTTTAAATGATGATTGAATGCATTTTTATCATGATAATTTGGTGTCATAAAATAAACACCTCTTATATATTCGCGCCACCCTAATATTTGTCTAATAAAACCTTCAACAGGTTCAATATTTGCAAGGTGATCGTGATATGCTTTTTCTGCTTTTTGAATGACTTCTATAGGTGTCAAAAGCCCTAAGTTTAAACTCGTAGACAATAAAGAATGCGACATAAAAGGATCATGTTTTACCATGACATCTTGATGATCTCCAAACGTCGCAAGCCTGTAATGGATAAAATGATCCAATGCTTCTAACGCTTGCGTTCTTGAAACAGGATAATCAATGGTGGTTACTTCTCCTGGATGATCTTTAAATAATGCGTTTGTCCAATGTATGACATCCATAGAGATGCTATCTAAATCAAATGTCATGTTTGGATGAAAAGTTAATCCCTTTTTATAAGGTTTCCTATTGTCACCATCATAGGAATATTTTCCTCCTATTGGTCTGCCAGAATCCATGAGAATATTATATTTCATTCTTAGTTGTCTATAGATAGTATCCATTTTCCAAGGTTTTTTTGTTAAGAGTGATTGCCATTCTTGCCTATTGACTAAAAACAAGGGATCATCATAAAAATGAACATTGGATAATGGCTCTATAAATGACATGTCAGCACGATCATTAGGATAATACATGTAAGTATTATTATTGTTGTACGTTTGATAAAAATCATCTAAGTCTTCAATCCAAAGATGCGTGATTGGATAATGTTTATGTGCTTCAACAAAATGGAGGAGTGCACTTCTATGCAAAGCAATGCGTTTTTTATGAAATTTATATCGCGTGTAAAAAGACAGGTGATCAAAAACAATGATGTTTTTAATATCAATACTGAGTTCTTTAATATATATTTGATTCAATTGAAAAGGAAATAAAAGCAATGTTTTCATCTATTATAAAACCTCTTGATTGGTTTTGGATATGCATGGATATTAAAGTCTTGACGTTCTTTTTCACTCAGTTCACTTACTTTATATTTTAAATGATTTGGAAGATGTTTTAGTTCAGGTAAATAAGTGTCAATAAAATGACAATGCTTATCATATCGCTCACCTTGTGTGATGTAGTTAAACATTCTATTTTCTCTTGGATCATTTCCTAATCCGGACGCATATAACCAGTTAAGTGTATTAGAAGAAACATCATAATCAATCAGTTTTGATTCAAAATAATTGGCACCAATACGCCAATCTTGTTTTAAAAATTTTGTAAAATAATTGGCAACGTTTTGACGACCTCTATTGGACATAAATCCCGTTTGATTTAGTTGTCTCATGTTTGCATCAATTAATGGATAGCCTGTATTACCTTGCATCCATGTTTGTATGAATGAGGGGTTATCACTCGTGGAATTTTCATTACCTAATCCATTTTTTGAAAATATACGATCCCCATATTGTAAATGGACGTAATAAAAATAATCACGCCATAACAATTCAAAATAAATCCAGTAAGTTGACTCATTTTTTGTATGTGTCTTTTCATATAATGAAAGCTGATTCATAATTTTTCTTACAGATAATGTACCTGTCGCTAAATAGGCTGAAAACTTAGTTGAATCATCAAATAAAAGCATGCCATTACGCGTTTCTTTATATGTTTTAGCAAGTTGTTTTTCAAATAAATAGGTATGTAAGTGTTTAAGTGCGGCTTTTTCACCAGGTATCAGTTCATGTTGAATGAATTTTATACCAAGTGCATCAGGATTAGGAATAAATGAATCAATAGAGATTTTTTCTTGAGGAATAAGATCAAGATTTTCATTGAATGTTTTTGGTAACCTTTCAATTTGTTTTCTAAATTGTGTGAAAACAAAAGGCAAGTCTTTAATTTCAAAAGGTAATGCATGTGTCTTGTATAAGGATTTCATTTGATCCGTAACTGTAGGTAAACCAAATGATTGTAGCGTTGAATATAACAATCTTTCTTCATATCCTGGTAATGTTTCAAAATAAATGGATGTAATGTTATGTGTTGAAATTATTTCTTCTAAAACATGCTTAGGTACACCCTTTTTGATTATTAATGGAACATTAAGTGTTTTTAATTGATGATTTAAACAAAGCAGAGTTTGATAAATAAAAGAAAGATAAAATGCATCCTTTTTTACAATGCCGTTTTTATCTTTTGAAAACCATGAATCAGAAAATATAAAAAGACCGATGACAGGACCATCATGAAGTGCTTTATTAAGCAAAGCCTGATCGTGAATTCTAAGATCTTGTTGAAAGAGATAAAGATTCATAAAAACTCCTGTGCTATAATTTATATATGAGAGTTAAACATGACGCGGATGTATTAGACATCGTATTAATGCATCAACCAGGTAAAGAAATCGAACAATTAACTCCTAGCAATCTCGCGAGATTGTTGTTTGATGATATGCCATTTTTAGATAAAGCTATTTTCGAACATCAGCAAATGGTTGATTATTTAAATAAACAAAATATTACGACAATTGAGATTACAGATTTAATACATGACATTATTGATGATAAAGATGTAAAAGACATGTTTATACGTCTTATCATACATGATTTAAAGTCAAAAGAGATTTCTGTGGTAGAACGTGTGAAAGAAATGCTTCATTCGCTCAATAATAAAGAGTTTATCAAAACACTCATTGAAGGCATAACATATGCGAATATGGCTTTGGAAAATAAAGATGCTTTATTTATTTTAGATCCATTACCAAATTTATTATTCCAAAGAGATCCAATGTTTATGATTGATGATATTTGTGTGATTAGCCATATGAATATGAATGCGAGAAAAAGAGAATCACTGATCTCTAAAGTAATTGTTATGCATCATCCTTTATTTAAACATCAAAAATTCATCGACATGAATGACCAACCTTATTCAATAGAAGGTGGGGATGTTATCATGTTAGGAAACATCGTTTTTATAGGTCTTTCAGAACGTACTGAAAAAGAAGCTGTGATCGCACTTCATAAGAAGTTGAAGGCACTTAATCATGCATGTGAAATCATTATGATTGAGTTACCTATAAAACGAAGTTATATGCATTTAGACACTGTTTTCACACCAATAAGTAAGACTCAATTTGTATATGATAAACATGCACTCAATCAAAGTCATTTTTTTAAGATCAAAGAGAATCAGTTCCAGGCTATCACTCAAACTTTCAAACAATTACTCAATGACTTATTTGGTAAAGTGTCTTTGATTGAAGTCGGTGATGGTGATGAAATTTATGCAAAACGAGAACAATGGAATGATGCCGCAAACACACTTGCAATTGCACCTCATCATATTATTTGTTATGACAGAAATATCATTACGAATCAATTATTTAAAGAGGCTGGTGTGACGTTTTATCCAATGCCTTCTTCAGAATTATCTAGAGGACGAGGCGGTCCTCATTGTATGATCATGCCACTCAATAGAAAAAGCCTCTAACGAGGCTTTAACATAATTTCAATTCCAGATGCAGATCCGATATCTTCATAGATAAGGGTCTTTTTCTTATACAACTTCAGTTCGATATTGCCTGATAACCCTTCTTTGATGCTTTCATTCATTTTGCCTAATTTAGGTGAAGGTAAATCTTTATAATCTGATGTGATCGCTGTAACAACTAAACGATACGCTCTTTTTTTAAGTATTATTGAAACGGAATGATCGTCATAAGTAAGAGATTTGACAGAAGTTAAATTATAGGTAGCGAAACGATATTCTTTACCATTAAGTATTAAGATCGAAATGAGTCCTTTGAATTTAAAGAATAAGAATGGGATTGTAGCATACGAAAGCATAAAAGACGTTTTTTTATGTTTAAAATGATTGGATTGCATCCAAGTATAACTACTTGGA
>DNNX01000044.1 GCA_003497445.1 Acholeplasmataceae bacterium
ATTGCTTTTGCATTCGGTTTTGCAGTGATGACAGGTATTTTTACACTGGGTCATATTTCTGGAGGACAGTTTAATCCTGCAGTATCAACTGCCATGTTGATAGATAAAAGGTTATCTATAAAAGAATATGCAGTTTATATTTTATCTCAATTTGCAGGTGCAATATTTGGACTCTTGTTGTTATTAGTTGCTCGCCCTGATGTACCTAAGTTTGTAGCACCAAACACAAATTTAGTGATTGTATTTTTTGAAATGTTTGTCACTTATATTTTTGTATATGTGATTCTTGCAGTATCTCAAAGAAAACTATTTACATCTCATGTTGCGCTTATTATTGGATTGACTTTGACATGCCTTATATTAGTCAGTGTTCAAGTAACAGGTGCAGCGCTCAATCCAGCAGTAATATTTGCTGCATTACTTATGAATCAAGGTTTAAGTGTTTATCTATATTATTTAATTGGTACCGTTTCTGGTGCAATACTTGCAGCTTTAACGTATAAACTATTAAAGTTTAAAGACGATCAAACAACTAATTAAATAAAAACGATGCTATTGCATCGTTTTTTTTATATTCTTAAATATGATATTCGTTATTATCAACAACATAAATGTTGCTAGCCAATTAATGACAACAATACCAATCCATACGCCATCAAGTCCTAATTGAAAAGTTGTACTTAGTAATGGAAAAACGATCAAAGGAAGAAGTTGTCTGATAATGCCAATAAGCAAAGCAAATAATGGTTTTTTAATACCTTGTAATACAGAAGTATTAACATTAATAATAAGATAAGTCATAAATCCAATCGTATCAATTCTTAAATATCTTGCTCCAACAGATATAACATCTGGATTAGAATTAAAAATAGACATCAACTGAGGTGCAAAAATAAAAACAAAAAGTCCACCTGTGATAACTAAAATAAGACCCATTTTTAAGGCAGTTTTTTTTGTTTCATTCATACGATCAAATTGTTTTGCTCCTAGGTTTTGTCCGATAATCGTGATAATGGCAACATTTAATCCAAGGGAAGGAAGTAATGCCACTTGTTGGATACGTAATGCAGCACCATACGAAGCAACAGAGACATCGCCACCATAAAGAAGTACATAATAATTTATAATAAAAACACCAATCGCAATGGCAGCGAGATTAAGCGAAGATGGAATTCCTTGAACAAAAATGTCTTTCATTACTTTAGGTGAGGCATCTTTGAATGTCATTTTCTTGATATTAAATAGTTCAGATTTTAATACATGATACCCCATGTAAAAAGACCCAAATGCTTGTACTAAAATTGTTGCTAAAGCAACCCCTTGAGTACCTAATTCAGGTAATCCAAACCATCCTAAAATAAAAAGAGGATCAAGTATTAAATTAAGAAAAAAACCAATGACTAAATAATTTCTAAAAGGTTTTGTGTTCCCTTGTGAAGATAATATTGCGTTAAAAACAAAATTTAATAAGAAAAAAACAGCACCAATAAAAATGGTTTGAGTATAATCTAATCCATATTGTAACGCAACACCTGAAGCTCCTGCAAATTCAAATAACGGTGAAATAATATTGGGTAAAACGAAAATAAATAACAATCCAAAAACACCGCTTATTAATAATGCATTAAGAATCAACTTATGAAAATTATGGATTTCTTTTTTACCTAATGCAATAGAAATAAGTGCTGTTAAACCGTTTCCAAATCCTGAAGCAATCGCGATAATGATAAAAAATATCGGAAATGATAATGTTAATCCAGATAAAGCATCTGTTGAAATTTGTCCAGCAAATATCGTATCCACCACGTTAAATAATGTATTAAATAAAAACCCAATGGATGTTGGAATCGCAATACGTTTAATGTGTGATGAAATGGAACCTACTGTTAAATCTGATTTTTTCATATTTACCTCAATACATATATCTTATAGTATTAGAAAAACAAAGTCTATACATTAGACTTTTCTCTAATCAAAAAAATTATAACTTTACAAGACAACAAAAACCCATTGTGTTATAATATGTGAGTAAAAGTTACGATGACTCGGAGGAATTTATGCAAAATATAGAACAACGTCATTTAGGGCATATCCTAAATAACAAAAACATGTATATTCTTACAGCGTTTTTAGTTGTACTTTTATTAATATCAGCATTCATTTATAGTTTTTATGTAGTGATATTAGGGTTAGTAGCAATTCTTACTGCTTTGGTCGTTGAATATGCATTTGCCTATTTTCGAAAAAAACCTTTTGAGATGACAGGAATGTTTGTAACACCACTTATTTTAACCCTACTCATGCCGCCTGAATTACCTCTATACATGGTTGTGATCGGATCTTTTTTCTCAGTTTTTTTTGGAAAAATGATTTTTGGTGGATTAGGAAAGAATTTATTTAATCCTGCACTCGTTGGGTATTTATTTCTTATCATTACATTTCCAGTAGAACTCACAACGCAGTATATCGTTCCTGGAAGTGATTTATTTACTTCAGCAACCCTATTGCGTGATAGGAGTTTTGGTTTTTCAATCGCCAATGTTACAGATATTTTACTTGGTGAATATGCTGGTACAATTGGAAATACATTTAAGTTGGCTGTATTAATCTTAGGAGTCGTATTACTTATTCTTAAGATTAGTGATTGGAGAATCCCAGTCTCTATTTTAGTATCTATGGTTGTGTTCACATTTATATTCGATGCGATTTATCCAGATAAATTCCACGATGCATTCATGTCTATTTTTGTGGGTGGAGCATTATTTGCAGCTTTCTTTGTTGCAACTGATCCCGTTTCAGCACCGTTTACGCATTGGGGTAAAGTCATCTACGGCGTTGGAATCGCATTGATTACTGTTGTGATTAGGGGATTAGCTGCTTTTCCAGAAGGGTTTATTTTTGCAATCATTATTATGAACGCAATTGCACCAATGATTGACTCTTTGAAATGGGTTCAACCTAAGGAGGTTAAAGCATGAAACAATATACAAAAATGTTAGCATTCGTTTTTATCATGGGATTTTTAACGTCTTTAGTATTTGTTGGAATGGATGCTTTAACAGCAGAACGTATTGAGGCTAACAAAGATGCTGCAATTTATTCTGCCGTGTTAACGCATAATGAAATAAGTTATAATTCAGGAAACTTAACAGATGTATTTAACAAGAATATTACTATTGAAGAAGTAGATTATGAAGGACAAACATTATCATTTTATATCAACGAATCGAATGGTAATGTCTCATTTATGTACGGTGTCTTTTCTCTTGGTGGTTTGTGGGGACCTATTCGTGGTGTCATCACATTAGAAAGTGATTTTCAAACAATTGTGAATGTTACCGTTTTAGAAGAACAAGAAACGCCTGGTTTAGGTGGTAAAGTAAAAAACAGAGAATTTTTAGATCAATTTGTTGGACTTATATTACTTCCAGAACTTGATAGACCTGTTGAAGTAAATAAAGATGTAGCAGAAAATAAATCAAATGAAGTTGATGAGATTTCTGGTGCTACCGGAACATCTAATGCATTTGAAAGACTTTTAAATGATAGTTATCAAATATATCGTGATTTGTGGCTTAATCGAGGAGAAGAATCATGAAACTCATTCGTTTAAGATATAAAAAATGGTTTAATGTTTTAAGAGATGGATTTAAATCCAATAACCCTGTATTCGTAGCTGTACTTGGAATTTGTAGTTCACTTGCAATCACCAATACAGTTGCAAATGCAATTGCAATGGGATTAGGAGTTACATTTGTTGTGATGTTAAGTTCAGCAACAGTCTCACTTTTAAGAAGTTTTATACCTTCTAAAGTGAGAATGGTCACATACATGGTGATCATTTCTACATATACCATCGCTGTTCAAATGTTTTTACAAGCATATTTTCCAGATATTTATTCTGCCTTAGGGGCTTATGTAGGACTCATCATCACAAACTGTATTGTGATGGGACGTGCTGAAGCATTTGCAGTTAAAAACCCAGTAAGATATACGCTCATAGATGGGTTTGCAAGTGGTATGGGATACATGTTTGTATTAGTATTAGTCTCAATCATTAGAGAGCCTCTTGCTTTTGGTACCCTACTTGGATATCAAGTTATGCCTGAAGGATTTACGCCTTGGGTAACCATGGCAATTGCGCCAGGTGGATTTTTCATTCTCGGTGTCTTCATTTGGATTCTTAGAGACTGGGCAAAAACGTATGAATAAAGGAGAAAGACATGATTGATTTATTATTAGATTCTATATTAAGTAGTAATATTGCGCTCACCTTTATTTTAGGGATGTGCCCACTCATTGCAATTTCGACGAATGTTAAAAATGCAAAAGGTATGGGGATTGCTGTTGTTTTAGTGGTAACACTTACTGCAATGATCAACTGGCCAATATTTCAATTATTGAAAGCAACAAATACAGAACAAGTGATGTTACTTGCATTTATTATTACAATTGCAGCAACCGTTCAAATTTTAGAAATACTCATGGAGAAGTTTTTACCACAGCTATATAACGCTTTTGGGATATATCTTCCTTTGATTACGGTGAACTGTGTTGTACTTGCGGTCTCTCAATTCTTTGTTAACAGAGATTATAGTTTTGTAGAAACTACAACATTTGCATTCGGAAGTGGTTTAGGATGGTTACTTGCGATTGTGCTTGTTGCATCATTAAGAGAAAAACTTGCACTATATGGTGATCTTCCAAAAGGATTAAGAGGTAAAGCAATCGTTTTCTTAATTTTAGGAATTTTATCGCTCGCATTTATTGGTTTTAGAGGATTATCATTCTAATGCATAAGGAGGCATACATTAAATGAATTTATTTTTTCCAGTAGTTATTATTGGTGTACTTCTAGTGATCACACTTATTCTTATCGTTTTAGATAAAGTAATGGGTGGTAGCAGTGAAAAAATGATTACAATCAATAGCGATACTCAAATTGCGGTTTACGGTGATGATACCGTATTATCAACACTCGCTAACAACAAAATTTTCATACCATCTGCATGTGGTGGTAAAGCAACATGTGGGTTTTGTAAATTTAGACTCATTGATAATGTGCCTGATGTCAAACCTACGGAAGAACCATTTTTATCAAAAGAAGAAAGAGAGAACGGTGTTAGATTATCATGTCAGGTAAAAGTTAAAGATTCACTTAATATCGAATTACCACCCGCTTTACTAACAGCGAAAGAATATCAAACTGTGGTTTCACATGTAGAAGATTTAACATATGATATTAAACTTGTGCGCT
>DNNX01000028.1 GCA_003497445.1 Acholeplasmataceae bacterium
TTTCACTAAATCTTTAGGATCATCTTCGATATCCATTTCATCAAATCTCGTGACATCAGTGATGACTTCATCTACAACTTCAAACCCTGCTTCTATCGCGATCAGTTCGACAGTATCTCTATCAATGATTTGATTCACAGATGTCATCATACCCATAAGCATCAGTTTTTTTATGATCACAGCACTGGATACATCCATGGCTTTTGCAACATCCGATACATTCATACCATCTTTATAAGTAAGTATTTGTGGTCCAGATGGTTTCGATTTTTTTGCTGCATGCTGTGTTGGTTTATGATACGCATTTGATTTTTTATTTGTTGGTTTAATTTGTTTTGGCATATGTTCACTTCCTTTTTTTATTAGATGATGTTTTTAAATCCCTCATCCAATATTGCAATGACTTTGATGTTGGTCTTACCAATGGATTGCGATAATTGTATTGAGGTTAATGATTCCATCACGTCTATGCCATAATAAGACGCTTTGTGTCTAATTTTTTTTTTCGTATTTTCTGATGCGTCACTTGCAAGTACAATCAATACTGCTTTTTTTTGACGCATTTTTTCTATTGATAATTCAGTTCCTACAGCAATCTTTCTTGCTTTATAAGCGAGTCCTAAGTTATGCATCATGACACATTGCCTCTAAAGTTTCGTACAATGATGCATGGACATCTGTTTCAAAGTGTTTGCTTAATAATTTCTTTTGCTTGGCTTTCTTAATGACTTTTATATCATTTTTAATGTATGCACCACGGCCATTCATTTTACCTGTGGAATCAAAAATAACACCTTGATCTTTTGTTTTAACAATCCGTAATAACTGGTTTTTAGGGAGTTTCTCTCTCGTGATTAAACACGTTCTAAGTGGTGTATGTTTCATGAAACACCTCCTTAATATAAAATACCTTCCATAGCAGCATTTTGTTCTGATTTGATATCAATGGACCATCCACATGCTTGAACAGCAAGTTTCACATTTTGACCTAATTTACCGATGGCAAGTGATAATTGATCGTCTGGTACAATGGCTAATGCTGTTTTATCTTTAGGGTTAATATTCGTTACTGCAACAACTTCAGATGGTTGTAATGCATTTGCAATGAGTTCATGTTCATTATCTGACCATCTAAATAAATCAATTTTTTCATCACTTAAAGCACGTACGATTTCTTTAATTCTTGCACCACCTTCGCCAACACATGCACCGATTGGATCGACTTTTAGATCATTAGATTTAAGTCCAATTTTTGCACGATCTCCTGGTTCTCTACTGATACCCATAATCTCTATGATACCTTCTTTGATTTCAGGAATTAAGTTTTCAAGTAACTTAATGATCAAATTGCTGTGCGTTCTAGAAACAAATACTTTCGGCCATTTACCTTTCATTTCTACTTCAGAAACATATACCTTGACATAATCTCCAGCATGGAAATTATCTTTTGGCAATGTTTCTTTTTTTGGAAGCAATGTGGTTAAGTCCCTGCCGATATCTAATCTATAAAAGTCATCTTTAACATCAATGACTCGACATGACAAGACATTGCCTTCCATCGCTTTAAAGAAGTTGAATAAGTTTTCTTTTTGCATTGTAATGAGAGCTTCATTGAGTCTGCTCTTAAAATCACGAACGGCAAAATGACCAAAATCTTGAGGTGATACTTTTGTTTCTATGATGTCGCCAACTTTCGCAGTCTTTTTAATTGCTTTGGCTTCATCTAATAATAATTGCGTGAAATTCTTTTCGTTGTCTAATGAATACTCTTCAACTACAAGCTGTTGTGTATATAAAAGAAGTTCATTTTTTTCTTCTTTTAATTCGACTCGACAAGAACGCACATCAAATGCTTTTTTACATCCAGCAATCAACCCTTGAACAAATGCTTCTTTGACTTGTTCTACTGTTAATGCTTTTTCTTCAGCAACTAAATCAATGTTTTTAAAAAATTCTTTACTAATCATATTTTTCTCCTAAAATTTTACTGCTCTTCTTGCAGTAGATATCGTTTTTATTGGAATGACTTTTTTTAATTTTTTTGTTTTTTCTAAATATTCAATCGTAATCATATCTTCTTGACGTTCGATCAGTGTCGCATAACCTTTAAAATAGTCAGAGACTAAATATATGTATTTTCCAATTGCTTTGTCATAATCTTTATAATCTTTTAATGGTCTTTCAACTCCAACAGAGGATACTTCAATCACAAAATGATCTGGAATCCAAGTATCATCTAAGTTTAAAATATCATGATGGAAATGTTCAAGTGCTTCTGTATTAATTGGTCCATCGTCACTGTCTACAAGAATCTCTAGTCCTTGTTGTCCAAATATCGTTGTTTGATGAACATCGTACAACTCAAATGGATGATGTTTTACAATTTCCATTAATTTGTATTTTAATTTTTCAACCATGAATCCCTCTCAATAAAATTGAGTGGAACAATGTCCCACTCATGAAGTAATTTAATTATATCACAAACACTTTATGAAGGCAATCTAAAGTCATACATTTAACATTTATGCAAATGATTTGCAAGTAAACAAATCTATGTTATAATTTAGTTGCAAATGATTTGCAATAAAAAGTATACAATGTTAAGAGGTACTATGATGAAAAAATATATAGTTTTAATCATGATTATTATATCGGCTATGTTTTTGGCAAACTGTCAAAATAGCGATAGGGATGTCTATCAAATTGTCACAACCTTATTTCCTCAATATGATATTGCCAAAGCAATTGTAGAAGATGAAATGACGGTGAAAAATGTTTTGCCTTTTGGTACAGATCCTCATAGTTTTGAAATCACATCTAAAGATCGTCAATATATCGAATCCTCTGAGTTATTCATCTATACATCTGACGCATTAGAAAATTGGGTACGTGATATTTCTCTATCAAGAATGCTTGTGCTAAATTTAGAACTCGAGCTTGACTTTGAACATGATGATCATGCCAACGAAGAACACGATGATCATGCCCACGAAGAACACGATGAAGACCATGACATACATTTTTGGACAGACCCAGATACGATGAAAGATATGGTATATGTTATATTAGCACATCTCATTGAAATCAAACCATCATCTGCTGACGTCTTTACTGAAAATGCAAATCATTATATCGAAACGCTCGAATCCTATGCGAATGATCTAGAAAACTTTTTAACATTATACCGTAATGATAATCTCACATTGTATATCGCAGGACATAATGCGATGGCTGAATTTGGGGAATATTTTGGACTGGACATCGTTTCATTATTTCCTGATTTTATTCCTGATGCTGAATTATCTTCTCTTGAACTATCCCGTTTTATGGATGCATTAGTATCAAACAACATTCGTGCATTTTTTATTGAACCGGTCTTTGATCAAGAACCTCTTGCAGCCATCACGATACAATCGGCGCTTTTAGAACAAAACCAAACAGTATTCTACTATGAACTACATCAATTTCATAATATTAGTCAAGAAGACTTTGAAAATAATGTGACATTGTTTGATATTTTTGAAAATAATATCCATCATATCAAACTAGTCATCGAGGAAAATTATGGTACACGTTAATCAAATACACATGACTTTTGGTCAATATGAAGCTCTCAAAGATATCACTTTTACAATTAATAAAGGTGATTTTCTGCATGTTGTTGGACCGAATGGCAGCGGTAAATCCACACTGGTCAAACTCATAGTTAATTTATTAGCACCTACAAGTGGATCTATTCGCATAGATACCTCTCACATTGGGTACTTACCCCAAGCATTACATGTTTCTGATCATGTGCCAATGAGTGTTGAGGAAGTCTTAAAAAATATTTCAAAAAGTGATGCTGATATCGATGGTTGGTTAGAAATGATGCAAATGACACCCTATAAAAAATCAGCAATGAAACATTTATCAGGCGGACAAAAACAACGCATTTTTCTTATTCGTGCACTCCTATTAAATCCTGAAGTTCTTATCTTAGATGAGCCTACAAGTGCACTCGATCCATCATTCAGAGAATCTTTTTTACAACTGCTTCACCACCTTCAAAAAACACATGAAATGACCATCATTCACGTTACTCATGATCTTACAGATATTGTAAAAAAAGACTGTAAAGTCTTATATATTGACCAAAATATGAAATTTTTTGGAGAGTTTGATGCTTTTGAAAATTTCTCTCATAAAGGTCATCATCATGCTTGATTTTTTTACATATACATTTCTTCAAAATGCCTTAATCATTGGTATTATTTTATCTATTTCGGCAGCGCTTTTAAGTCCTTTTTTAGTACTTAATCAACAAGGGATGATTGCGCACGGTTTATCTCATGTGAGTTTCACTGGTTTTGTTATTGGATTATTATTTTTTGATCAACCCTTATGGTTAGCAATTCCTTTTGTGGTGGTTTCGAGCATACTCATCCAATATTTATCTACAAGAATCAAACTTCAAGGGGATGTTTCTATCGGCATTGTAAGCTCTGTAGCATTTGCCATTGGATTAATATTAGTAAAAACGAGTGCCAATTTCAATGTATCTATTGAATCTCTACTTGTGGGAAATATTTTCACATTAAGACAAGGTGATATCATTCTAAGTTTCATCATCCTTTTATTGATTGGCATCTTTGTTAAAGTGATATATCAAAAGCTTTTTTTGATGACATATGATGAAAATTATGCGTTATTTTTAAAAGTAAATGTTCCGTTGATAAGGTATCTTCTTGCAGTTTTAACATCATTATTTATTGTCATAGGTGTGCGCTCTATCGGTGTTTTACTTATTACATCTCTCATTATTTTTCCAGCCGCGATCGCCTCTAAAATATCCAATACTTTCAAATACACACTTCTTTTAGGTGTCATCATTGCGACTTTATCAGCCATCATTGGCATCGTTATTTCACATCCACTCAATATTCCCGCAAGTGCTTCTATCATTTTAATTTACACAATCTTTTTTACACTAAGTTTTGCTTTTAAACGGGGAGGTATTCAAACATGAGAATGACATCACAAAGAAAAAAAATACTAGAGATCTTGCATCAACATGATTTACCAATGACATGTGATGATATCCATATCATGATTCAAGATGATAAATTGAATTTATCTACGGTGTACAGATCTCTTGAAAAATTTTATGAAGATCACCAGGTATTTAAAACGATTATCAATCAAAAACAGTATTATTATACTGGTCATCATCATCACTTCTTAGTATGCAATGGTTGCGAAAAAATGATACCCGTTGGTTGTCATATCGAAGGTAAAGAAAAAGCCATCGGGCAACCCTATGGCTTTCAAGTAACACATCACGATATGACATTATATGGGTATTGTGAACATTGTCAAACGTATTAACCAAAACGTCTTGGATCTTCTGAAAGTTGATCTAGTAAAAAGACATCCTCTTTTGAAATTGAAAAATCTAAGTCTGCATTTTCTTCCATGCGGGCTTTTTTTGTTGATTTTGGTAGTGGTAATGTATTGTGTTCTAATGTGTAACGAATGAGTATTTGTGCAGGTGTTTTTTGATATTTTTCAGCGAGTGATACAACAAGTGGAGTATTTAAAGCATGTCCAATCGCAAGTGGTGAATATGCCTCTACTAATATATGATTGTCTTGACAAAATGCAATGGTTTCTTTTTGTTTTTGAAAGTGTCCAGCAAAAAATGCGATTTGATTCACATGAGGTATGACACCTGTTCTAGCGATTAAATCCTTTAAATCATCCACATTAAAATTTGAGACGCCAATGGCACGTATTTTTTTTGCCTCATAAAGTTCAATCATTTTCTTCCATGCTTCTGCGTTGCCTTCTTTACAATCTTGACCAATATTTGACCATGGCCATGGTGCATGGATCAAATATAAGTCTAAATAGTCTAATTGTAATCGTTTAAGTGTTTCGTTAAAATAGTGTTCTGTATCTTCATATGTTTTGATATGAGACGGCAGTTTTGACGTTACAAAGATTTCAGACCTTTTGAGATGCGCATCTTGAATAGCTTGGCCAACACTTATTTCATTTTCATAAACATAGGCAGTATCAATATGTATATAGCCTACTTCTAGCGCATCTCTAACAGCTTGATATGCGATATCACCATTAGGTACTTGCCAAGTTCCAAATCCAACTTTTGGAATTGTGACGCCATTATATAATTCAAATGTTTCTTTTAACATGTGATCCTCCTTATTTAATCATTTTATAGATCATGATAGTTGTTGTAGTAGCAATCAACAATAACATGATGCCAATATAAAGATTTAAAAAAACATACGTTGTGGATAATAAAATTGTTCTTGAGATGTATAGTCCAATATATACATATAAACTATATTCTAGTATTGATTTTTCCTTGGGCGTTATGAGTTTCATTTTCATGGATGCTTTTTGATAGTGTTTATACATCAAAATGACACAGATGAAAGCAACAAAAAAGATCAATGCTTGGGCGAGTCCTTCTTCGTTGATAATGGACACTAATATGGTGTAAATTGAAAGTAAAATTAACATAGTGTGTGCATAAAATCTTATAAGTAAATATTTATATGGAATATTCATAATGACTCCTTTTATGTTATAATGCATGTGAGGTAAATCAAATGAGAAAAGCAATGTATCCAGGTACATTTGATCCAATTACAAAAGGACATGTCGATGTCATCGAACGTGCAGCAAATCTAGTTGATACACTCTATGTTGTTGTTGCTGATAACATGCATAAATCACGTTCATTCTCAGTTGAAAAAAGAATAGAATTTGTTCAAAAAGCAACAAAACATATTCCGAATCTTGTCATCACATCTACGCGTGACCTTGTTGTGAGATATGCACAAGAACATGACATTCAACTATTAGTGAGAGGACTAAGAAATATTCAAGACTACGAAAACGAATATGCACTCTATCAATACAACAGAAATATCAATCCTGATATTGAAACCGTCATTTTATTTCCATCTTCTAGAAATCATTTTGTATCATCTTCAGCAATTAAAGAATTAATTTTCCATGGTGCAGACATTGATCTTTACATTCCAGAAGTCATCATTGAAGATGTTAAAAAAGGCATTTTAAGTCAAGATTAATTGATGTTTGATAAAAAATTCATATAATAAATCGTATTTTATATGAGGGGCAATAAATGTTGCCTCTTTTTTTAATGCATCAAATCTCGAATTATCCATTGCAATTCCAATGTCTGCTAATTTAATCATGGATACATCATTTAATCCATCCCCAACAGTAATCAATTGATCATAAGGATCTAAATGTCTTAAATACTTAATTCCTGAGGCTTTGTGCACATGAGGATAAATAAAATCTGCACCTCCAACATGCCAAGGAAAACAATTAAATTGAGTAAGCTTATGAGCAACTGCTTGAATATCGTCATCTGAATCTGCAAACATCCACAACTGATAAATGCGTTGATTCAAATAAAATTGCGGGTCTACGATGGGATGTATCCCTCTGAGTGTTTGCATGGCATGATCCACACGTGCATCTGGATATAAAATCGCATCATCTTTTTCACTTACCATGCCAATATTAATGTTGGTATCTTTTAAAATCGTGAACACATATTCGATGTCTTTTATTGAAATCGGCGTGTCATGAACGAGTGTCCCATTGATATAAAGCATCGCACCATTAATAAGTACCATATGATCAAAAAAAGGTATGATGTCTTTAATAATTGTCAGTTTTTCTAAACTTCTTCCTGTCGCCAAACCTAAAATTGTATCAGGTTGTTTTTTTAATTCATACAAAAGTTTTAATGTATTCGGTAAAATGCGTCCTTCATCATTAAAAAATAATGTATTATCTAAGTCAAAATAATAGGCTTTTTTCATATTTTCCTCACACTTATTATAGCATATGAGCATGAAAGCTATCATTTCATCACGAAATGTTATACAATAAAGTTAACGCGTAACGATTCGGAGGAAAGATATGAGTCAAGACTTGCTTAAATCAGGCGAGATAGGTTTTTTCGCTTTAGGTGGTTTAGGTGAAGTTGGGAAAA
>DNNX01000009.1 GCA_003497445.1 Acholeplasmataceae bacterium
TTGTATCTTGTTCCATGACATACTTCACATGGCACATACACATCCGGTAAAAAGTGCATGGTGATTTTTTTCATCCCATCACCATTACATGCTTCACATCTACCGCCTCGTACGTTAAATGAAAAACGACCCTTTTGATAGCCTCGCATTTTAGCTTCTACAGTTTGTGCAAATAAATCTCGTATATCATCAAACACACCTGTATATGTTGCTGGGTTACTTCTTGGTGTCCGACCGATTGGCGATTGAGAAATTTCAATGATTTTGTCGATATGTTCATATCCTGCGATAAAATCATGTTTCCCTGGTGTTTCTTTAATTTTGTAATAATGCTGTTGCAACCCTCTCAGTAAAATACGATTCACAAGTGTGGATTTACCAGATCCTGAAACACCAGTTACTACGGTCAATGTAGACATAGGAAAACTTACAGAAATGTTTTTTAAATTGTTTTCGTGTCCATTAATGACCATTAAATCTTTTTCGTTCCCTTTGCGTCTCTTTTTTGGATAAGGGACTGTTAGAATATTTTTTAAATATTTTCCTGTCAGACTCTTTTCATTGTTCATCACTTCTTTAGGCTTCCCGTAAGCTACGACTTCACCACCAAAGTGCCCCGCACCAGGTCCGATATCAATAAGATAATCCGATGCAAGCATGGTATCGTGATCATGTTCAACAACAACAAGTGTATTCCCTAAATCTCTCATTTTTTTAAGCGTATTAATGAGCTTATTATTATCTTTTTGATGAAGTCCTATCGAAGGTTCATCTAAAACGTAAAGAACACCTGTTAATTTTGACCCAATTTGTGTCGCAAGCCTAATACGTTGAGCTTCACCGCCGGATAAAGTTCCTGCCGATCTTGACAATGTTAAATAATTTAACCCTACATCTTTTAAAAATGTTAGTCTGGCAATAATTTCTGCGATTGCTAATCTAGCAATTTGTTGTTTTTCTTTAGAAAGTTTTAATGTTGAAAAAAATTCGATCATATGATCAATCGACATATCGGTTGCTTGATGAATATTTTTTTGATGAATTTTAACTGATAGTGCTTGTTCGTTAAGTCTAGCGCCATTGCATGAGGGACATGTAGAATCGGTCATGAAGTTTTCAATCCACTCACGAATCCATTCTGATGTTGTCTCACGATATCGTCTTGTGAGGTTATTAATGACCCCCTCAAACGCCTCTTTTTTTTCGTGTTTTCTACCAGATGAAGAAATCAGTTTAAAATGAATGCGTTCATTTGACCCATATAATACGATGTCTCGTTGATCTTTTGTAAGTTCAGACATAGGCACTGTAAGAGGAATGTCGTGATGTTCACATACTGTTGCTAACATTTGTGAATATAAATTATCATCATCGTTATTTTTGTAAGGTATAATGCCACCATCTAATATTGCTTTAGTATCATCTACCACATACATTTCAGATACTTCTAATTTTTGCCCTAATCCGTTACATACAGGACAAGCACCAATAGGTGTGTTAAAAGAAAATAATCTAGGCTCTAAAACAGGTACCGTAAAAGATGAGTCTTTACAACTGTAGTTTTGTGAAAAATGGATGTGTTGACCATTTACATCAACAATTGTTCTTCCTGATGAGAGTTTTGCTGCAAGTTCTAAACCATCATATAATCTACTTCTGATGTCCCTTTCTATTACCAAACGATCAATGACAACGAACACATCATGATTTTTGTTTTTATCAAGTTCAGGTGCATCTTCTAATTCGAATATTTCACCATCAATGTACGCACGAACAAACCCTTCTTTCATCCATTGTTCTAATGTCTTTTTATGGGTACCTTTTTGTCTTTCGATAACAGGTGAAATGATCATGACTTTTGCATTTTCATGTCCCAAAACACGCTCTGTCATTTCTTCAATACTTTGTCTTTGAAGTGGTTCGTTACTACCCGGACAATACGGTGTTCCTACACGTGCATAAAGCAATCTTAAATAGTCATAAATTTCAGTGACCGTTCCAACGGTTGATCTTGGATTATTGGATGTTGTTCTTTGATCAATAGAAACTGATGGACTAAGTCCTTCAATTTGATCAACATCGGGCTTCTCAAAGTTTCCTAAAAATTGTCTTGCATATGCAGAAAGTGACTCCATATATCGTCTTTGACCTTCTTGATAAAGCGTATCAAAGGCTAAAGATGATTTCCCCGAACCTGATAAACCCGTCATGACAACGAGTTTGTTTTTTGGTATATCAATGTTGACTGATTTTAAATTGTTTTCTTTTGCACCTTTAACTCTAATCCATTCATCACGCATGTGTCATGTCCTTAAATGTGTCTTCATCTAATATTTGTATTTCTAATGTTTCTGCTTTTTTAAGTTTAGTTCCTGCATCAGAACCTGCTAATACATAATCTGTTTGTTTAGATACAGAAGATGTAACTTTACCACCTAATGATTCAATGATATCTGACGCTTGATCTCTAGAATAATTTTCTAGTTTTCCGGTTAAAACAAATGTCTTTCCATTAAAGGCATGTTTTTTAATGTCTTTTTGAACGTTTTCAAAATGTAATCCTACTGATTTTAAATAGCTTATCATTTCAACAAAATCTGATTTTTTGAGCGTTGAAAACAAACTATTTGCAATTTCTGGTCCAATTTCATGAATGTTTTGTATGTCCTCTAACGATGCTTGATACATGTTTTCAATAGATTGAAAGTGCTGTGTAATAATCTTGGACACTTTTGCACCAATATGTTTGATACCCAAACCAAATAACACTTTATGAAAAGGCTGTGCTTTACTGTGTTCAATAGCAAGTAATAATTTTTCTACTTTTTTAGGTCCAAATCCAGGTAAGGTTTCAATCGATTCTTGATACCTACTCAATTTATATATATCTGTAATTGTTTTAATAAAGCCTTTTTCGTATAGAGATTCAATGACTTTTTCACCTAAACTATCAATATCCATTGCAACTCTAGAAGCAAAATGAATGAGTTGGCCAATCATTTTGGCATCACATGATTCATTCATACAGTAGTGGTCAGCTTCCCCTTCAAGACGTCTTAATGGTGTTTGACAAATCGGACATGCTTGAATCATTTCAAAAGGCTGCTGGTTTGATCTCTGAGACACAACAACATCAATCACTTCAGGAATGATTTCTCCTGCTTTATGAATTCTCACTTGATCGTGGATTCGAATGTCTTTTAACTTTATATAATCTTCATTATGCAGTGTCGCTCGAGAAACTGTTGTCCCTGATACAACAACGGGCTCAAGCTCAGCTACGGGTGTAATAACACCCGTCCTACCAACTTGAAATGTAATAGATTTAATGGTTGTTTCTGCAATTTCAGCTTGAAATTTATATGCAGTTGCCCATTTTGGAGATTTTGCAGTAAACCCAATGAGGTCATGTTTGTTGTATGCATTGACTTTAATTACGGCACCGTCGGTATCATAAGGCAATGTTTGTCTTAGTTCATCAAAAGATTCTATCGCTTGATATATGGCATCTTTGTCTTTGGCAAGTGTTGTATAGGGATTCACTTTAAATCCCAATGTTTTTAAATAACGGAGCGCTTCATCATGATTTGAAACATATTGTAGTGGCTCTACAATTGCATAAATGAAAGCATCCAGTTCTCTTTGGGCAACTATTTGACTATCAAGCTGACGCATCGTTCCCGCGGCGGCATTTCTTGGATTAGCAAAAAGTGATTCGTTGTTCTTTTCTCTCATCTGATTCAATTTTATAAAGCTTTTATGTGGCATAAAGATCTCACCACGTACTTCTATAGAGATTGGTTGAGACAATCTAAGCGGAATCGACTTGATTGTTTTTACATTATTTGTTATGTCTTCACCGATTGTACCGTTCCCTCTAGTAGCCGCTTGAATCAATATACCCTCTTCATACTTTAATGTTACTGCTAGACCATCAATTTTTAATTCTACAACATAATCTGATAAAGCAATTTCTTCAACACGTTCAACAAACTTATATAATTCTTCACGGTTAAAAACATTTGACAATGACATCATAGGTGTCGTATGTGTCACTTTTTCAAATTTATCTAGTATTTGTCCGCCAATTTTTTTTGTGGGTGAACTTGGATCTTCGTATTCTGGGTACTTCGTTTCAAGTTCAATTAATTCATGTATTAAAAGATCATATGCAGCATCAGAGATAAGGGGGTTATCAAGTGTGTGATATGCCTGATTCGCGGCATTGATTTGATCTCTTAATTCTTTAATTTTGGTTTTAATATCCATAAAATCACCTATGGAATATTATATCATTTTATCGCTTTAAAAACATGATTATCACTAATTTCATCAATGAATTTTGATAGTTTAACATTTTTATCATATTTATAATGGATGAAATAGAGTGCATGTCTTGCACGTGTGATTCCAACATAAAATAAGCGTCTTTCTTCCTCAATAGAAAACATACTTCTTGAAAACCTATATGGTATATGGTGGTTATCAACTCCTAAAATAAACACACAATCAAACTCTAACCCTTTTGAAGCGTGCATTGTAAATAATGACATTTTTTGTATTTTGAACGTCGGAATCATTTCGTGAATGGATGTTTTGACATCAAAAAGTTGTTTGTTTGTTCTTGTTATGACGGCATAACTATTATAATGCGTCGTTAAAATAATGTTATATATAAACTTTAAATATGTGTCGATGGAATCAAATATATGAATGGCAACAATACCCTTATTTTCGGTTGTGCATATCAATGATTTTTCCATACGATGACTATTGTTGTTAATTAATTTGTTCGCAACATTTAAGATATTACGATCTGAACGATAATTCATATCTAAAGTGATTATAGTAGCATGAAACTTATGAATAAAATAGTCTGAAACTTCTTTCATCGCACCTCTAAATCGGTATATGCTTTGATCAGGGTCACCAACAACAAAAACGAATGTATCATCATGAATAAGTTTTAACAAAACACTTATTTGTAAAAAATTCGTGTCTTGAAATTCATCAATTAAAATATGTTTATATGCATATACACTCTTGATACTGATAAAACGTATAAGCATATCATCATAATCAATGAACTTGTGTTTTTTTAAATAGCTGATATAGCGTTGGTAAAAGAAAGGTTTTCGACCCATCTTATTTTTATACAGGCTCACTTTTAATAAAAACTCTTCAGAAAATGGAACTGACTTACGTATAACATCAAAACCTTCAAGGTGCTGATAACAAAAGCTGTGAAATGTTGATATAAAAACATTTTCTATGTTTAATCGTTCTTTCATTTGCATTGCTGCTTCTTTTGAAAATGTTAATCCTAAAATATCTTCTTCTGAAATGCCTTCATGTATCAATCTCTTCATTCTTTCAATCATGACTGTAGTTTTTCCCGACCCTGCACCTGCGTTGACAAAAATAAAGCGATCATTACACGTGATCGCTTTTAATTGTTTATGATTGTACATTGTATCACCTTTAATAATACTATCTACAATGCATGATATTTACTAACTCATGAGCGCTTTTTTCTTCAAAGCTGGATGATTTTCAACAATTTTTTTAATACCGTGAGGTGCGGGAAATGCGATTGTTGCAATATCTTCATCCATTGTGATGACAACACCATCTCCAAATACTGTATGCGTTACTTTATCTCCTTTAGATAAGTAGGTTTTCTGTCGTTGTACACTCGGTGATGCCTCTATTTTTTTCTCCTGTTTCATTTCTCTTAAAAATCTTGATGCAAAATTCATTTTAAATTGACCATATACCATGCGTCTTTGTGAGTGAGAGATATAAAGATTGCGTTTTGCACGTGTGACCCCTACATAACATACGCGTCTTTCTTCTTCTAGCTCTCTAGGATCAACGAGTGAAAAATCAGATGGAAATATGCCCTCCTCCATCACAACCATAAAGACAGCTTTAAATTCCAAACCCTTTACTTGATGAATGGTGCTTAAAATAATTGCATCATCATCATTTGATTTATCCAAACTTGTGTATAGGGCAATTTGGTCAAGTAACTGTTGCACTTTTTGTTTTGTATTTCCCTCATAGTATCCTTCGCTTCGTTTAAAAACTGTCACAAGTTCTTTTAAATTTGAAATACGATCTTCTGACATTTCATCGTGATCTGCCTTGAGCATATCCATATATCCAGAAATATCTAATACATTCGCTAAAAATTCGTCTAACTGCGTAATGTCTTGAATGGCTGTTTGAATGGATTCAATGATTTCTTTAAATTCTAGAAGTGATATTTTTGATTTCCCTTTAATATCTACTGTATCGATGGCATCAAACATAGACAATCCTTCTTCTCGTGCGTGTGCTTCCAATTTTGCAATTGTAGTTTGGCCAATACCTCTTCTAGGAACGTTGATGATACGTTTCAAATAAAAATTTTCTATTGGATCTAAGATGACGTGAATATATGCAATGGCATCTTTAATCTCTTTTCTTTCATAAAAGCTTATACCACCGTATATCTTGTATGGCAACCCTTCTTTAATAAGTGCATCTTCGAAAATACGTGATAGCGCATTGTTTCGATATAAAATCGCAATATCGTGATAATCTGCTCCTTCTCTTTTTAATTTTCTTATTTCATCAATAACAAAATAGGTTTCTTGATAATCATTTTGTGCGGTATAAAAATGCACTTGTTTTCCTTGTCCTAAATCACTTTTCAAAGATTTTCCAAGAATTCTATTTTGATTATGATAAATAAGAAGATTTGCAGCATGCAAAATATCATTTGTGGATCTATAGTTTTGATCTAAAATAATTTGACTGGCTGAAAATTCTTTTAAGAATTTTTGATTGTTTGCATAATGTGAGCCTCTAAATGCATAAATACTTTGATCTGGATCCCCAACAACAAAAACATTTTTGTGTGAGATGCCGAGCATTTTGATAATGTCATATTGAATGACATCAGTATCTTGAAACTCATCAATAAGTATATGTTCGAAAAATTGTTGATAATATGTTCGAATGTCATCATTTGTTTTTAATAATTCTTGTGTATAAAGTATCAAATCGTCAAAGTCTACAAATTGATGTTCACGTAAATATCTGACATACCCTAAATATATGTTTTCTTCATCGTTAAATTCAAAGGCATCTAAACGTCTTGTTTTATAAAGAGAGATGATATGTCTAAGATGTTTCATCGAATAATCTTTCGGTTCTAAATTTAATGATTTAATCACCTCTTTAATGATTACTTTAGCATCTTCTTCATCAATGATATTAAAATTCAATAAGTATCCATATGGTAATAAATGGATATGTTTTCTAAGAATTTGGAGTCCAAATGCGTGAAACGTATACATCCATACTTGTGTTGCGGATGGACCTACCATATCAATCACACGTGTTTTCATTTCTTTTGCTGCTTTATTTGTAAAAGTCACCGCCAAAATACGACTTGGATCATATCCTTGAGCAATTAAGTATGCAATGCGCATCGTTAATGTACGAGTCTTACCGGTACCTGCACCTGCAATGACAAAAACGGAACCCACATCGTGAGTTACCGCTTCAAATTGTTGCTTGTTTAAATCTTTTAAAAACTCCATTATTTACTTCTCTTTAAGGTAACGATTTCATTGATAAAGATCACTTGATTGTTAGTATCTTTATCAATCGTGTAAAATCCTAATCTTTTAAATTGACATTTATCTTCAATGTTAAGCGATGTGATGTAAGGTTCCGCATATCCATTGTAAGTTTTCCATGAATCTTCTTTAAATCTTGAAATAATGTCGCCTTCTTCTTCATCTAAAACCATAGGTCCAAAAACATTAAACGTAACAGGTTTTGCTTGTGAAGCCTCAACAAAATGAATGGTACCATTCGGTTTTCTAGCATCAAATCCTGATCCACTTTTTGTTTCAATGTCATATGTCGCTTCTAAATAATCAATCGACCCGTCTTGTTTATACATCACATTTGTGCATGTAATGAAATACGCATGGAATAATCTAACTTCTCCACCTAAATATAGTCTTTTATATTTTTTATTTGGCTTTTCAATTTCAAAATCTTCTTTTTCAATGTAGATTTCTCTTGAAAAAGGAATTGATCTTGTACCAAGAGTCTCTAAATCTTGATGTAATTCCACTTCTAATTCTTCTACTTGATTTTCTGGATAGTTGGTGATGATCACTTTTAGAGGATCTTTCACTGCCATCAATCTTGGTACTTTTAAATTAAGATCATCTCTTAATGCTGCATCTAACATAGATGAATCGATTGTTGAATTAATTTTAGAAAGGCCTGATTCTAAAATAAATCTTCGAATTGCATCTGGTGTATAACCTCTGCGGCGTA
>DNNX01000101.1 GCA_003497445.1 Acholeplasmataceae bacterium
TAAAACTATATTTAACAAAAAAAGATTACCAAATATTGCCTGGATTGAAAAACAAGGGCTTCTTTTTGTTAAAATCGCGCAAACTTTTGCTCTTAGAATCGATTTTTTAACGCCAGAAACTACCCTTCATCTTCAAAAATTATATACACAAGCATCATTAAAATTTCATTCCATCGAGGATATTAAAAAAGCGTTGCCAAAAAACGTACTTAATGAAATAGAAACACTAGAAGAAAAACCGATTGGTGTGGCTTCTATTGGACAAGTTCACAAAGCGACTTTAAAAGATGGAAATGTTGTTGCAATTAAATTAATTAATCAAAATTTAGAGAAAAAGTTTTTAAAAGATGTGCGTGCATTCAAACGTTTCATCGCATTCATTACGTTCTTTTATCCGAAACTTCATAAAGTCGCTGATCCATTAGGTGTTCTTGAGCACATTGAATCATATACACTCGCAGAACTCGATTTAACAACAGAAATCAAACATACACAAACACTTAAACAAGTAAAAGTACAATATGAAAATACATTTGACTTCACGACATTACAATTTCCAGAGTACATGGAAGCATTATCGAGTAAATATGTACTTGTATCAAAATTTATTGAAGGCATGCCTGTAGATCAACTTTTAAGGGAGCATAAGTTATCACAAAAAGACATGTTGGATATTTTTAGATGGCATGGATTTTATATGTTTATTGTTGGTACATTTCATGGTGATATTCACCCTGGTAATATTATTTTTAAAGAAGGCGTTCATACACTTGTCGATACTGGTGCACTTAGTCATGTGTCCACACGTATTCAACAAGGTTTATTTGAATTCATGAAGGCATTATCGAGATATGATTTTAAACTTTGTGCAGAAAAATTAAATGACATGGCATCTGTTTCAATTACTGGTATGAAATATGATCAATTTGAAACAAAGTTATTGGAATTGTATAAAGATTTTCCACATAAAACAGTGAGTGAAGTAAGTTTAACAAAACAAATGATGTATACCATACGTCTTGGTGTATTATCAGGTATGACGTTTGAAAAAGGTATGTTTCCAATTATTAAGAGTTTGATGTATTTGGATGGTATCGTGTTACAAGGTGCACCAAATATGATCTTAATGGAAGAAATGCGCCAATATATACAATCTTTTGAAGAGGCACAACAATATGTCTAATATCGCGATTATTGGTGCTGGTCCAGGCGGACTTGCAGCAGGACTTATCTTACTGAATCAAGGGCACCAAGTTACAATTTATGAAAAAGATCATCGTGTTGGTGGTCGTTCAAAAAGACTGACATTCGGACCGTATCACTTTGACTCAGGTCCTACTTTTTTCATGTATCAACCCATTTTAAGAGAAGTATTCGAACGCGCTAACATCGATTTTGATAAATATCTTCAATTAACGCCTTTAGATCCTTTGTATACATTATATTTTAATGAGTATACATTAAAACCATCCTCAGACATCAATCAAACAAAAGAAGTATTTGAGTCTGTGTATCCTGGTGCAGGTAATGATTATGTGAAGTGGTATCAAAAACAAACAACGAAGTTCAAGCGTGTCATGCCAATTTTACAAAAACCATTCCCAAATATTTTTCATTTTTTACGAGCAGATGTTTTAAAAGGGGCACCTGTATTACATCCTTTCCAATCAGTTTACAAGTATTTATCTAAACTGATTCATCACGATGATTTAATCCATACCCTTTCGTTTCAAGCAAAATATTTAGGGATGGCATCTTTTGAAGCACCATCGGTATTTACCATTCTCCCATATTTAGAACACATGGGTGGTCTTTATCATGTTGAAGGTGGCTTAAATCAAGTGAATGAAACCATGGCGCAACTATTTATTAAAAATGGTGGCAAGTTACTTTTAAATACTAAAGTGGATCGCTTATGGATAGAAAAACGTACTGTCAAAGGCATCATTACTGATCAACTACATCAATCATATGATGATGTGATACTGAACGCAGATTTTGCTTATAGCATGTTATCAATGACGAAAGACAAAGAAGTAAAAACATATCATCATCAAAAAATAAAGTCAATGAAATATAGTGTGTCTGCGTTTATGATGTATTTAGGTTTGGATACTATTTTTGATTTTGACCATCATAGTGTCTTTTTCTCTAAAAGTTATGAAGGGTATCTAAAACGATTAATGTCAGAATCAAGTGATGTATCGGATATGAGTTTTTATATGCATAACCCTTCTAAAATCGATAAAACGTTGGCACCTAAAGGACACAGCAGTTTATACATATTGGTTCCAGTTCCTAATTTAGATGCAAACATTGATTGGAAAACAGAACAAGAAACACTTAAAAAACAAGTTTATGCGACCATTTTAGAAAAAACAGGCGTTGATATTACAAAGCATATTCAAATGGAGCAAATCCTGACGCCTCAAGAATGGCAAGATGATTTTCATGTCTACAAAGGGGCTGTGTTTAATCTCACTCACGGTTTTAATCAAATGTTATATAAGCGACCACAAAATAAGTTTAAACAACTCAAACATTTATATTTAGTGGGTGGTGGGACGCATCCAGGAAGTGGTTTGCCCACGATTTATCAATCTGCGATTATTACATCTCAATATTTAAATACAAAAAAAGCGTAATCTACGCTTTTTTTGTTTTCCACTTAATATTTAATTGTGCATTGGTATATGACCATAGGTGATCTTGGTACGCAACATTATTGGCTGTCATTGTTGCTATGTTTGGTTTTCTATCACTGACATAATCATGGTGTTTTAATGTACCGTCAATGAGATCAACATAAGTTTGTGTCGATGCTTCTGGCGTGATACCACGTCTTGCTAAGAATCGCCAGAACTTTTGCATCATGCCTTTTGTATCTTTCCCACCTAAATCCGTATTGACGAGTCCTGGATGTACAGCGCATGCAAAGATGTTTGTATCCACGATACGATTGAATGCTTTTGTAAATAATAAGTTATATAATTTTGTTTCACTGTAGGCACCCATAAGTGAATATTTTTTAAGTCGTTGAATACGATTTTTATGATATTTTGCTGGTTTGTGTGCATCACTTGATGTTGTAATAATGAGACCATTTGATTGTTCTAGTATTGGTAATAACTGATGTGTCATCGTAACAACCGCTAAATGATTCACTTGAAATTGCATTTCATGACCTTCTTC
>DNNX01000112.1 GCA_003497445.1 Acholeplasmataceae bacterium
GGATTTTTAGCATTGGCACTTAAACGATCTGAACAAAAAGAAAAAGGGAAATACTGGTCAACCGGCATGCTGATTACATCCACATATGCCCTTCAAGCGGTTATTGGTATTTTGCTTGTGTTTCTATTATTTTCAAACCAATTTATTGGATCAGGAATGCTTGTTGCCTTAGGATTTGGTCAAGGACCAGGACTTGCGATGTCAATTGGTAGTGGTTGGAATCAATTTTTAAATGGCTATGGCACAACACTTGGTGCATCCTATGCCTTTTTAGGATTTGTCTTTGGTGGTACCGTTGGTGTTGTCATCATTAATATTTTTAGTAGAAAAAAAGGAATTAACAATCAAAAACAGTACGATGAAACAACTCAACAAGCACAAGTCACCATTGATACTGTGAAAGAAATAAGTTTACTTGATGGTCTTACACAACAATTTGTTGTGATTGGTGTGATTTACGGTCTTGTGTATTTAACACTTTTTGGATTAAATATTGCACTTGCATCGATTGGCGGAGCTGGTGCGATGATATTTGGATTATTAAGAGGGTTCAATTTCATCATTGCCATCTTATATGCATTGCTTTATAAAGCCATTTTAAATAAAGCAGAATCTAAAGGAAAAAATGTACGTTTTTTAACAAATAATTATGTCTTATCAAATATTGCATCATTTGCGTTTAATATTATGATTACAGGATCTGTTCTTGCAATTACACTTGCATTCTTATCAACGTATGGCATACAACTGATCATTACAGCAATATTGGCGGGAACGGCGACATTCTTTTATTTGAGATTTATGACAAAACGTATTTATAAAGATTATCAAGATGAATTTTCTATTGGACTATTTGGCATGTTAACAGGCGTAGCTTCTACGGGTCTTGCCTTACTTAAAGGACTTGATCCAGAGCTGAAAACACCTGTTGCAGAAGAAATGGTCGTGGGTTCTGGAACAGCTATTGTGATGGCACTTCCATTGTTCGTATTACTTTTTATTCCAAGTTTTTCGTATGGTACAGCCAATGAAACACTTTTTAATGTCATTACTTTTTTAGGTATTCTACTTTACGTCATCATTTTTGCATCGATGCTTATCTTTAAGACAAGAAAAAAATAATATTCTTAAAAAAAGCACCCGCAATATGAGGGTGCTTTTTTAATAATGTCCTAAAAATTTAACATCAAACTGAGATGCCATATGTTTCATGACGGCATCGAACGCATTCATTGTAGAAGATGTCATATCAATTTCAATATAGAAATGATATTTCTTATCAATTTTTTTATTAGGTCTGGATAAAATGGCAGATAAGTTGATTACATGATGTTGAAATTGACCAAGAATATCATACAACAACCCAGGTCGATCGACGTGTGGTGTGATAATTAAAGACGCTTTTTTAAAGGTATCATAAGTTGGATGTAATGAAATGCATGCAAAACGTGTTGCATTATGAGAGAAATCTTCGATATGATCGATGTGCGGTAATGTATTATCAATAAGATGCATTGGCACGATCGCAACACTGTGTTCATCAATATGTTTAATTGAGTCAGAATTTGAAGGTGTTGTTATGATATTGAGTGATTGATATTTTGATAAAAATTGTTGACATTGTTGTTGGGTAATAAATTGAGCATATATATTGTTTGCTTGCTTTATATTCCCAACACATCCAAAGGCAATAGGTAATGTATGGGTGCGAAAGATATATCCAGAATGTTTAATAAGACCATCTAAAGTTTGATATACAAACCCATCTGTAGAGTTTTCTAAAGGAACAAGAATATCGGTATTTTCAGACAATGCATTAAAAACTGATTGCAGATCTTTTTCATAACGAATGTTGTATGTATGTTTGTAGTGCATGGTTGCACATACTTCTGAGAATGAGCCTTCCGGTCCTAATGTTACAAGTGTTTTCATAAATGAAACTTTCTTTTAATTGCTTCAAAAATCGCACGAATATTAAAAAATAAAAGTCCAAAAAATACACCAATCGATACGATAAAAGTAATTTGTGTTGGTAGAGGTTCACGAATCCATCCTAACAAATAAAATCCATAAGGAATAAAGCCTAAAATACTGAGTAAAAATACATGGTAGCCATCGTCATCATCACGATTTTTTTTAAACAAAATGACAATGGCATAAAGTAAAATATTGACACCTAAAACAATTGGAATCACATAATCAAGTGCCCAAACTGTTTCTCTAATCAGGAGTCCTATACTTAAGAGTAAGATCAATGTAAGTAACATAATTTTTGTTACTTTGAGTGTCCAAAACTCAGACAAAAATACAAAGGATGCCATAATGATTGCATACAAATGAATAACACCTGCAATTAATGAAAAAGAGGCATCTTGATTTTGAATGTCAATGAAAAATAAAACAATAAAACTTATAATATTTAAGTAAATGAAGCCCTTAAATATTTTTGTATTATTTTTTGGTTTTGTAAACTTTGGAAAAGTAATCGATGTTTCACCCATATCCCTTCCCAATGGTTGGCCACACAAGACACATTTTGTTTGAGGTGTCTCATATTGAAGATGACATTGTTTACAATAAGACATCGTATGCCTCCTCGTAATTGGATATTACCCGCATCTTTAAATTATGGAGATGGAATATATCCACCATTTTTTTCATAATGGAATGGTCTTTTAATCGTGTTGCTAAATTGAGTTGTAATGTATCTTGATAGCTAATAGAAGAAATACCTAAACCAAAACCACCAATGATAAAGTTAATGTCAGAAACATAAGGTAACATTGATTGTGGACATTTAGCTTGACCTAAATTAGAGAAAGAAGCAGTATTGATTTTAGTGCCTAACATGTCATACCCAATTTTAAAGGCAATGTTTTTTATAAAGAATGGCATCATTCTTAATATCCATACTTTTTCTAATGAGACATAACCAGATAATCTAGAAACGAGTTGTTCTTTTGTAAGTTGTTCTTTAAACTGAGTTTTTGTGATTGAAATAATGTCATCAAATGATAATTTTGATTGATTTGGATGAAATACAGTTTTTAAATACATGGAAAAATTTCTTAGTGTAACAGCATCAAAATAAGGTCTTAAATTAATTGGGATAAAAAGTTTGATTGGTTTCTTTTGTTGAGCAAAATGTAAACTTTCTTGCATCATCGCATACACAATCACAGACGCAATATACTGCGTAATGGTTGCGTCATAAGATTTTGCAACTTGCTTCATTTCATTAACAGAAAACTTCAAACTAAATAAATGCGAAAATTGATACCTATAAGTTTCATTTTTAAGGTGAAAAGCATGTTCCTCACGCATTTTTTTAATAGAGTTTTTGTCATAATTAGAAACAAATGCGTCTTCATTTTCTTTTGGTTGAATCGGACGTCTTCCTAAAATCATCCCTTCAGGATCCAATTCATGGCCGAGCAATGTTAAATATTCATAAACAATGGATAGTAAAAATTGATATGCACCACTGCCATCTGTTAATGCGTGAAATGTTTCTAAAGTGATTCGATTATTAAAGTAATACACTTTAAATAAATAGTGTTGATTTTTACTTGGATGAAAATATTGGGTAATGACTGCAGGCTCTTTTTCTACTTTGAAATATGCGTGGTTTGAATCAAAATATTGCCAGAAAATACCCGTTTTAATTTTAACTGCAAACGCTTCAAATCTTGGAATGACAAGATTGACTGCTTGCTCTAATAATTCAACATTGACTTCTTTATATAAAGACATACTAAAACGGAACACATTTGTGCGTTCTGGATTAGTAATGGATGGAAAAACCTTTCCAGCGTTATCAATTTTAAACCAGTAGCGTCTTTTTCTCATCTTGCCTCAGTACAATAAGTATACCTTAATTTAACATATTCAATTACTATTATACTAAAGATTTATAAAAAAAGTATTAATTTGAGATAATTAACCTGAGGTGAACAAATGTTAGAAACAACAGGCATTCATCATGTCACTGCAATGACCTCTGATGCAGAAAAAATATATCAGTTTATGACAGATATATTAGGTTTAAGACTTGCTAAAAAAACAGTGAATCAAGATGATATTCATACGTATCATTTATTTTTTACAGATGCGAATGGATCTCCAGGAACCGATTTAACGTTTTTTGATTTTCCTAACTTGAGAAAGCGATCATTAGGAAAAAACGCCATTCAAACAATTGGATTACGGGTTAAAAATAAAGATGCTTTGCTTTATTTTAAAACACGCTTTGAAAAAAGTCATATCACACATGGAAATATCGAAACACTATTTGATATGACAACGTTACCCTTTCAAGATTTTGATGGACAGCATTATAT
>DNNX01000060.1 GCA_003497445.1 Acholeplasmataceae bacterium
GCATTACGTTATTTTTTAACGACAAATTCTGCGCCTGGTTTAGACATGCGCTTTGATGAAACGAAAGTCGAGTCATCATGGAACTTTTTAAATAAATTTTGGAATGTGACACGATATGTAGATATGTCAACATCTCCAGTGAACTCTTTAGATGAGTCAACACTCACGATGATGGACAAAGGATTACTTGCTAAATTAAGTCATGTCATTGAGACCGTGGATATGTATTATGATAAATATGAATTTGGTGAAGTCGCAAAAGTTTTATATCACTTTATTTGGAATATATATGCCAATACATATATCGAATATGCAAAAGTAGAGCTTAAAAAAGAAAACAGAAAAGATACTGTCTCATATATTTTGCGTGAAACACTGATTGCATTATTAAAACTTATGCATCCATTTGTCCCATTTGTTACAGATCGTATGTATGAAGTTTTAACAAAAGAAGATGATCTTATGATATCAAAATGGCCACAAGCATCTGTAAAAGAGGATCATGCCATTCATTATTTTGATATGATCGATCAGTTTATTACAAAATTTAGAAATCAACGTGCAGAAACACAAGTATTTAAACCACTCGATGTGATCATGACTGCAAATCCAGACGTTTTAGAAGTTCTAAAGGCACATGATGACTATCTTAAAGCATCGATAAAAGCTTCTCATATTTCATATATGAAAGCATTAGAAAATGTTGATGCATATATTCCTATCCCTTCATTAGACATTATTGGATATGTGTTAAGAGAAGACATGATTGATCCAGAAAAAGAACGTCAATTATTAGAGACTCAAAAAGCATCTTTAGAAAAAGAACTTGAGCGTAGTCAAAAACTACTAAGTAATGATAATTTCTTAAAGAAAGCATCTCCAGAAAAAATTCAATCAGAAAAAGAAAAACAAGCTTCGTATCAAATGCAATACGATGCCATCATGAAAAAACTTTCATGACTCTAAAAGAAAAAATTCAATGGTTAGAAACACGTCCAAGGTTTAAACCTAAAACATCCTTAGATCATTTAAAAGAAGTATATGACACACTTAATCTAAAGCTACCATCATTAAAAGTCCACGTTGTTGGAACAAACGGTAAAGGCTCTACCACAATGATGACAACCCATATACTTAAAACAAAATATAAAGTAGGATCTTTTATTTCTCCCTATGTTTATAACTTTAACGAACGCATACTCATACAAGGTGACCCTGTATCAGATGATGTTCTTGAAAAAGCATTAGATGAAACAATTAAATTGTATGAGACATATCCTACGCTTACATTTTTTGAGCTATTAACACTGATGGCACTGATGATTTTTTCTGAAGCATCATGTGATGCGATTGTCATGGAAGCAGGCATTGGTGGTCGATTAGATGCCACCAATATATTAACCTATACATATTCACTCATTGTGAGTGTTGGTCATGATCACTTACGTCTTTTAGGACCAACGCTTATAGATGTTTTAAAAGAAAAAATTGCGATCATGAAACCTAATGGACATTTACTATCGACTGTTGATTCAAAATTTAATAATTTAATTAAAGCTCATGTCAATAAGGTTGAACATGCAACAGTAAGTTTTCTAAGAGAGAATCCCTTTAAAATTGCAACACGATACCCTTTAACCTTTACATATAAAGAAACACTTTATGAGTTAGCGTTTATCGGTGATCATTATGCATCGAATGCAAGACTTGCAATAGAAGTGGGATTAAATGAAGACATTTCTGTAGAAAATATCAAAGAAGCATTATTACTTACAACGATGCCAGGACGTTTTGAAAAAATTGTAGGAGATGTTTATGTCGATAGCGCACACAATCAAGAAGCCATGGAATGTTTAACGCATACACTGAATCATGTTTTTAAACATGATAAAAAAACTATCATTTTAAGTGTATTAGGAGATAAAGATGTCAAACACATGTTAGATATTTTAAAACAAGACAATCACACCATCATTTTGACATCATTTGATGATCCTAGATATCAAGATATTTCTCAATATCAAGATTACTATATATTATTTATTAAAGATGCGATGGAAGCATATCAATATGCGACAAATAAAAAAGATGATCAAACGAAAATCATCATTACTGGCTCTATTCATTTTATTGGATATTTAGGTAGTAAAATCAAACAAGCCCTCTAATATGATGTAGAGGGTTTTTTATGAAAAAATTATTACCAAGAGAACGATTACTCACACAAGGGGTACATGCACTTGACAACGAAGAGCTGATTGCATTACTCCTTCATACTGGAAGTAAAACACATGATGTCTTTCAGTTGTCTAAGTATGTTTTATCCACGCTTGTATCCCTTAAAGATTTAAAAACCATCCATGTTCAAACACTCATGCGGATTTCAGGCATAAAAGAAGCCAAAGCCACAACGATTATTGCAGCAATAGAATTAGGAAGACGGTTAATGATGTCTAAAGCCAACAACGTACTCATACATCAACCAAAAGATGTGTATGACTTATTACACCCTGAAATTGGCCACTTGCAAGAAGAACATGTATATGGTTTATATTTAAATACCAAAGGGAAACTTATTGATAAAGTCATGGTTTTTAAAGGGAGTCTCAATCATTCCGTCATTCATCCTAGAGAACTCTTTAAACATGCGATTGCACTTGGTGCAGCTGCAGTCATATTTGCACATAATCATCCAACGGGCGATGTCTCACCATCACGCGCTGATATTCAAGCGACCAATGATCTCATTCAAATTGGAGAATTACTTAAAATAAAGGTCATCGATCATATTATCATTGGCGATCATGCGTATTATTCTATACAATCTAAAAAACTTCATGCCATTTAAGTGATATAATAACTTTAAGGAAGTGAAAAAATGAAAAAACGTCAATATTTTTGGTTTTCGTTAGCCATAGGATTTATTTTACTATTTTTATTAATGTTACTTTCATCAGTGCTTGATGTTGGTGAAAGACTGTATGGATTACATCCAT
>DNNX01000033.1 GCA_003497445.1 Acholeplasmataceae bacterium
TGACTGGTTATGGACTTGGAAATTAGCACTTGATAACCAATGGTTCCGTGCAATTTCAGGTGGTGGTGACTTTATTACTAAAGGTATTAAAGGTGCTGCTGAATATGTTGCTGGTACTGGTTCTTGGGAAGATGTTGGTGTCTCTATTGTTGATGGAAACACCATTCAATTAGAATATGTATCTGAACAATCAGAATTTGATGTTGTGTATGGATTTACAGGTGCATCTCTTGCTGCATTAAATCAAGAATTGTTTGAATCTCTTGGTGCAGACGTTGCAGAGCGTACAGTAGCATATGGACAATCGCCTGTTACAATTGCTGCAAATGGTGCATATTACATTGACGCTTATACACCAGACCAATTAATCACTGCTAAGAAAAATGCTGCATATGTAGATGCTGAAAAATATTACTACACAGGACAACAGTTTAGATTCATTGAAGGTTCTGAACAATTATTTGAAGAATTCTTAGCTGGACGTTTAGAAAGTGCTTCTGTACCTTCTGCACGTGTAACTGAGTTTATTAATGACCCTCGTGTGAAAACTTCTCCAGCTGCTACAACATGGAGATTACAAATGAACATGTTTGGTACTGAAGCAAACCGTGATGCTTACATTGCGAAGTATCCAGGAAGTGGTATTGATCCAGATTTCGTACCTGAACCAATCTTAATGTATAAAGAATTCCGTCAAGCATTGTACTATGGTTTCGACCGTTATACTGCTGCGGTAGAAGTTGTTCAAACTTATTTACCAGCACATACACTCTTTGCATCAACTTATTTCTTAGATGGTTCTTCAGGACTAAGTGTTCGTACTGGTGAAGCGGGTGCTGCAGTTGTAACAAACTTCGGTGGAGACTCAAATGGTTACTTCCCTGATGCTGCATTAGATTTATTCAAATCTGCTGTTGCTGCTGCAATTGCTGATGGATACTATACAGCTGGTACTGCAGAAGCCTATACAACAATTGAGCTTGGCTTAACATATGCTTCAAGTGGTAACACTGCTGCACAAGCAATGATTGCTGAACTTGAAAAACAATATGAAGCATTGCTAGTAGATGATGAAAATTTTGTAAATATTGATATTATTGTTGCAGATGTCGCATTCCCTGGAAACTACTACGATTATATGTTAATTGCGAATACGGATTTAGGTATTGGTGGTATTTCAGGATCACTTCTTGATGCTCCAGGATTCTTAGATGTATTCTCAGATGACAACCGTTCAGGATTTACTCTTAACTGGGGTAAAGATACCACAACTGCAAACATTCCAGTATCATATGTTAATCTAGATGGTGAAACTGTTTATGAAACTTGGGGTTATAACGCACTCATTATGGCATTAGTTGGTAAAACGTATGTTCGTGATGGTGTAGAACAAGAGTCATGGACTGAACCAGTTGCTCTTGCTAAGGCATATTTAGATATGGCAGGGCAAGTGTACGAAACATCTGCAGATGGTACTGCGCTGGCTGAAGTTTTTGAAGGAAAAACATTAACTGAATTGGCAGAAGAATTAGGTGCAGACTCAGTTGTGGCGTATACAGTTGTCGCTGAATCAGGTAATAACTATCTATTTATCCTTGAAGAAACATTTGGTGAATACACTTTATATTCTCAACAAGCACTTATCACAGATGCTGAATCTGCGATTGTAGCATACATACAAAGCTATGGATACACTAACGTAACTGCAACTGCAACATTACTAGATGATGCAGGTGTTGCTGCTAACGATTACTTACAAGAACTATATGATGAAACAGATGCTGAAGGTAATGTCACCACAGATGTTAACCCAACGACTGTTGCTGAAATATTTGCGAATCAAGAGGTTACTGATCCAAATGCAGAGTTATATGCAGTCACATGGCAATTAGATGCCGGTGGTAACACTTACAATGGTTCAGATGCGTTTATTGTATTGAACATCAACGGATACTTTGTAGTAGTTGAATGGTTATAAAATATAAATAAACCTTTTTAAAAGACTGATAAAATTATCAGTCTTTTTTTTATTTTAAGAAATATGGTTTTTGTCTTTATTAGTGTGTTTTAAGTAGCATTGATGATATCTTTATGTTATAATATTAGAAAATAATTAAGGTGAATATTAAATGACAAAGTATATTTTTCAAAGATTAATATGGATTATTGTAATCTTAATCACAACACTTACAATCACATTTGTATTACTTAAGCTTGCGCCAGAATTTCCACCAACAAAAAATGAAGAAAGAGATACTTGGTTAACAAAACAATATAGTGATGGTTATTATACACTTGATATTTTACTTAGAAGTGATCCAGAAACCTCTACTACGATCGAAGAAATTAAGCTAGAAGACGGATTTAACAAAACGGTCTTTATTGTAAGCCCGGAAAATGATTCTACCGTGTTTAAAGTTTTTAGACGTATACCGATTATTAGACAGTACTTAACATGGCTTGAAAATGTAGTGATGGATTGGAATTGGGGGACTTCTAGTAAGGTAAGGGTAAATGCTCCAGCGTTTTCGTTAATCTCAGATAGATTTCCTCTTACTATACGTTTAAATGTATTAACATTATTATTTTATATTCCATTTGGGTTTTTATTTGGAATTGTTGCTGCTTTGAAAAAAGATACATGGGTAGATAATTTGATGCAAATTATTATTATCGTATTTATTTCTTTACCTGCATTAGTTTTTGTCTTATTATTGCAAATTGTTTTAGGATATCAATTAGAATGGCTGCCGCCTTTATTTCCTATCATAGAGCTTGAATCAGCTGGACGAGTTGCAGCAGGATTTATAATTCCTGTTATAGCTGCAGGATTACCTGCTATCGCGGGTTTAACGAGATTATTACGAGCAGAGTTATCTGAAGTATTGACTTCAGAATTCTTGCAACTTGCTAAAACAAAAGGCTTGTCATATCAACAAGCTGTTGTAAGACATGCAATTAGAAATTCAATGGTTCCAATGATTCCAATAATCATCGGATCTTTTGCAGGGCTACTATCTGGGTCATTCATTCTAGAGCAAGTGTATTCAATTCCGGGTGTTGGTAGAGTGACACTTCAAGCTTTATCACAAGGAAATTATGATTATAATGTTATCATGGTTTCTAGTGCTTTTTATGGTGTCATTGGTTTATTTGCCGTTCTTATTGTAGACCTATCTTATGGAATTATTGATCCAAGAATAAGAATGGGAGCGAAAAAATAATGTCGAAAAAATATAATAAAGCATTATTTTCTTTAGTTCAAGAAAATGATAGATTAAAAGACAAACCTTTACAAACTAAGCAACTCACCTATTTTCAAGATGCAATGCTTCGTTTCACTAAAAATAAATACAATGTTATAGCCTCTGTTATATTGTTTATTATGATTTTAATGTCAATTTTTGTACCTATATTAACACCTTCACGGTTTTATGAAACAACAAATTCCGAATTAACAACGTTGCCTCCAAGAGTCCCATTGCTTGAAGATTTAGGCATTTTAGATGGAACTAAATTATATGAAAATCAGCCGATTGATAGAGATACAATCGATCCTGAAACTGGGCTCGGTTATCCAATCGTAGGTTTTGAAGAGCAATTTATTGATTTCTCTACACTCCAAAATCAAGTTATCATTGGTAACGATAAAAGTCCTCTATTTGTTGGTGGTACAGTAGAGCTTTATGTGAATACATCTAGAACTTCAGCAGCTGTAATTTCTGGAGAAATTGTGACGCTTTTTAATGGCGACTATGTGAATGTTGATTTAGGATCTATGCCAGAAATAGGCACACTTGAAATCTATATATCAGAGGTAAATTTAACAAGTTCACTTTTGGGTTGGGATGATGAGAAACTTACCTTAATAGGAACAGTGAACCAAAGTGGAGTGACAAGTTTAGATCCTGTTAAAGAATTAACCAATGGATTTTTAATTCTTAGATATGTTCTCGAAGAACCAAGTGATGATGGAAGAGACAAAGTTGTTTTTAATACGGTGTCATTGGTTTCTGGTACTACTCAAGAAGTGAGTAAAGAATATACTGGATACAATTTATCTATGTTTAAATTCTTCATTTTAGATTCAACAACTGAGAATGGTCGTTATTTAAGAAATGGTGCTGAAATGATCATAGCATCTTTCAGATACGACGAGTATGAAGCACTTTTTTCTGATAAACCACGTATTATCGGAGCAAATGAATATAATCAAATTTTATTAGATAATCCAGGTATGGCAGAAACAATTACAGTAGATCCTAACAATCCAGATGCTTGGTCGTTTGATGAAGGCTTCCCTATTGCAGCTGTTACTGATGTTGATAGAATCATTATTGCAGGAAGAGAATATATCAATTATAAAGTACAAATTAATGGTAGATATTCCCTTGGATTTGATGAAACACCATATTTCATATTTGGTACTGATGTCTTTGGAAAAGATTTATTCGTCCTTATTTGGTTAGGACTAAGAACATCCTTATTACTAGGTTTTCTAGCCACATTATTCAACATAATTATTGGTATTATTTGGGGTGCAACATCGGCTTATTATGGTGGTCAAGTTGACATGCTCATGGAACGTTTTACAGATATTTGGGGAAGTTTTCCTCAAATTACCATGATAGGTATCATTACCGTTCTTATTGGACCGGGGTTCCTAGCCTTGTTTATTTTTGTTGTCTATGATGGTTGGATTGGAGCTGCCAAAGTCACTAGATTCCAGTTTTATAGATACAAAGGTTCTGAATATGTTCTTGCAGCTAGAACACTAGGTTCTTCTGATAGACGTATTATATTTAAACATATTTTGCCGAACGCCTTAGGAACGATTGTGACACGTGTTGTCCTAGCTATTCCATCCGTTATTTTCTTAGAAGTGAACTTATCATTCTTAGGTTTTGGTATCGGTAATGGACAAACGCTCACTTTAGGACCAATTGAACTTACAGGTACATCGATCGGTGTCATTTTAAATGATGGACAACAACAAATATTTGCAGGTAACTTGTGGTTAGTTATTTTCCCTGCACTCATTGTAGCAATATTGATGATTACTTTTAACATGTTTGGTAATGCCCTCCGTGATGCACTCAATCCACAGTTAAGAGGTAGCGAATAATGAAAAAAGAAAAAGTACTAGAAGTTAATAATTTAAAAATCTCATTCCGCACACCAAATGGATTAGTGCGTGCCGTTAGAGAGATATCATTTGATTTATACAAAGGAGAAACACTTGCAATTGTAGGTGAATCTGGATCGGGTAAATCTGTAACAAACCGTGCAATCATGGGTATTTTAGCCGGTAATGGTATTATTGACGATGGATCCATTTTGTATCGTGAACAAGATTTAGCGAAGCTTTCTGAAGCGAACTTTCATGCGATTCGTGGTAATAAAATTGGAATGATTTTCCAAGACCCCTTATCAAGTTTAAATCCTACTATGAAAATTGGTAAACAGATCACTGAAGCGATGCTTATCAATGGTAATCGAATCAAAAACAAAATGGTTGATATGTATCATACTGAATACTATGAATATTTAAACAAGAAAAAAGAATTAGATTTAGCACGTAAAAATGCGAAAACTAGAATCTTTGAAATTCAACTAGATGATACAATTTCTAAACAAGATAAAAAGACACAAATCGCATCAGTTAAGACTGAATTAAGGGGAAAACTTTCAGATATAAAAGCTGAGATTCCAACATATAAAAAGAAATATATAGAGAAAAAAGAAGCAGCGAAAAAAGATGTAAAAGCTTATGTTGCTCAAATTAAAGTAGATGAAAAAGTTGAACTAGAATCATTAAAAGCGAATCTTTTGGAACAAAAAAAATTATTTGAAACATTTGCTAAAGGCTCTGAAGATTATTCAAATCAATTAAAAAAAATCAACAAAGTCAAAGATAACATTCGTAATAATCGTGAAAACTTTAAAAGAAAACTTTATGTCACTAAAAAAGAAGCTTATGCACGAGCAATTGAAATTATGAATGAAGTTGGTATTCCAGAACCAGAAAAAAGATTTAATCAATATCCATTTCAATTTTCTGGTGGAATGAGACAACGTGTGGTGATTGCGATTGCACTTATGGCTAATCCCGAAGTATTAATATGTGATGAACCAACAACCGCACTTGATGTGACCATTCAAGGACAAATTCTAAATCTTATTAAAAAATTGAAAAAACAAAGAGACCTCTCTGTCATTTTTATTACCCATGATTTAGGTGTCGTCGCAAACGTTGCGGACCGTGTAGCTGTCATGTATGCTGGTAAAATCGTAGAGTATGGAACATCAGAAGATGTTTTCTATAATCCTAAACATCCATATACATGGGCATTATTATCAAGTGTTCCAGATTTAGATACGAAAGAAAAACTATTATCAATTCCAGGAACACCTCCAGACATGTTATACCCACCAAAAGGGGATGCGTTTGCTGATAGAAATCAATTTGCATTAAAAATTGATTTTGAAGAACAACCTCCTTTCTTTAAAATTTCTGATAGTCACTATGCAGCGACATGGTTATTACATGAAGATGCACCAAAAGTTGACATACCTGTGATTGTTAAAGATCGTATTGAAAAATATAAAGCCCAAGAAAAGACATTTCAACAAAGTAAAGGAGCTCAAGCATAATGGCTGATAATAGAGAAACAATTTTACGTGTTGAAGGGTTAAAGCAATACTTTAAATCAGGGTTTGGAAAAAATAAAATTGTCGTTAAAGCTGTAGACGATGTTTCTTTTGAGATAAAAAAAGGTGAAGTTTTCTCACTTGTAGGTGAATCTGGCTGTGGTAAAACAACAACAGGTAGAACCATTATTAAACTTTATAAATCTAGTGGTGGTGAAGTCTATTTCCATAATACAAGAGTTTTAAGCGATGTTAAGGCTGCTAAAAAAAGATATAGACATGATGTAAGAGTTTTAAAACAAGAACTTAAATTAGGTAATCTTACACAGAAAGCTTATAATGAAAAATTATTACTTGAAAAACAAGCATTAAAAAAAGCAAAAAGAGATAGAAATTTTGAAAATATTATCGATGAGTCAGGCAGACGTGCAATTAAAGATATCGAAAGTTTTCAAGAATACCAAGATATTATTCAAAAATATGCTCTAAGATTAGAAAAAACCACAGCAATTATTGACTCTCTTAATGAAACATTAGCGTCATTGGATAGTAAAGATAAAAAGCAAAAAGCAAAACTCAAAGAAACCCGAAACGCTTTAAAAGAAGCTAAAAAAGAGCTTGAGTTAAGTAAATTGCGCCAAAAACAAGATATTCAAAATTTAAAGCACCAACTTATTAACAAAAATAAACTTTTAATGCGTAAAATGCAAATGATTTTTCAGGATCCGATTGCATCACTCAATCCGCGTATGACTGTAAAAGAAATCATTGCAGAAGGATTACGTATTAATGGTTATAAGAACGAAGAGATTATAGATCAACGTGTGATAGAATCCTTGGAAACTGTTGGATTGGTTGCTGAGCATGCAAGTCGTTATCCACATGAATTTAGTGGTGGACAACGTCAACGCATCGGAATTGCACGTTCACTTGTTGTTGAGCCTTCATTTATTATTGCCGATGAACCAATCTCAGCACTTGATGTTTCTATTCGAGCGCACATTATTAACTTATTAAATGAGCTTAGAGAAAATAAAGGGATTACCATTTTATTTATTGCGCATGATTTATCCGTTGTTAAATATTTTTCGGATCGTTTAGCAGTGATGTATTTTGGTAAAATTGTTGAAATTGGCGATAAAGAAAAAATCTTCAATCATCCAATGCATCCTTACACACTCTCGTTGCTTGATTCTATTCCGCTTCCAGATCCCCTATATGAAAAAAGACGTCAGGCTTCTAAGAGATATAATCCTCAAGAAGCTCATGATTACTCGAAAGAGCTTCCAACATTGAGAGAAATTGAACCTGATCATTTTGTATTATGTAATACAAATGAATTTGAAAAATATAAAAAACTATTGTAATAATGAAAATTCTCAGATTACTAATGATATTCGCATTTGAACTTGGGATAGCAATACTCCTTATTTGGTTTAGAGGTTTGTCTTTTAGTATGGCAAATCTTTCAGATCATTTCTTTGTTGTAGGTGTCATTATAGGCATGCCTTCCATAGTTGCGATTACGCAAGCTTTTAGACTTTTTTATGGATTTAGGTATGCATTTAGAGTGCTAATTACACCGAGTTATAGGAAACTCTATCCTTCATTTAAAGATTTTGAAGAAACAAAAACGGGTGGTGAACCTAATCATACGTTCTTTGGAGAAGTCTTAATTGCGAGTTTAAGTGTTATTATCATTGCTGGGATTCTTTCAGAGGTTGTTATGAATGGACGATAAAAAAGAATTTTCACCGTTTTTAAAGTATTATATTTTATACATTATATTCATTATAGCTACCGTAAGTGTAGCTATTTTATCTTATGTATTCATTCAATCACAGTGGGTGTATCTTCTTATATTTTCTTTGATGTTCTTTTTACTCATATTAAGTTTTAGGTTTAAAAAGAAATTATATTTAATTATTCATCAAAATTATATCGATCAAATTAGAAAGGATGTTATAGATCCCATCGATTTAAATCCAACAGTAACAATGGTTGATATTCAAAAAAA
>DNNX01000046.1 GCA_003497445.1 Acholeplasmataceae bacterium
AATTTCATGTAAATGCGAGATTAACTTTTGCGTTCCGATAAAAATAGATGGTTTCTTAACGGTTTGAATATCTTGATGATCTTTGTCAATGACAATAACATCATGATCTGGTATTAATCGTTCAATATGTTTGGCAATATATTCAAGACCTAATCCTAATGGTTTCATCATGTTTTGATGTTCATGTGAACATGTATGATGCAATTCATACGTTTTATGACACGTTGTACAATACGTCTTTTTTTGTTGCGTAACATGAAGCTTTTTATGACAATTTGGACATGTTTGCACGTCACCACATAACCGACAAACATTGACTTTTTGATATCCTTTTCTAGGATAATACATCACAATATGTTGCTTCTTTAAAGCTTCTTTTGAAGCTTCGAGTACGGATCTTGATAATACTTTGGTATGTCCTGATATCAATTCGTCTTTCATGGAGATGACATGTAAGTGCTTCTTGTGTGTAATATTTGAACGATCCCCGATTGTAACTTCTTTTGATTGTATCGCAATAGAAGGATGTTTTACATAACTATGATAATAGATATGTGCATGTGGAAATAAAAGATCAATGGTTTCTAATGTATCATAAAAGACGCCTTGATCGTATCGATATGTTTTTGAATGACTTTCAACGATGAATATATGATCAAATAAATGTGGCAAAAAAATCCCTTTTCGTGTTGAAACGACGATTGATGGTGTATTGTTTAATGTCGCCACTAAGTTCAAGTATTGTTTGGAAGTCGTTTTATAATCATAAGCAAGTGTGAGATGACAATATGATTGAACATCTAAAAGTAATGTACGATTTGGTACTAAGATAAGTAATGATTGTTGATTATAATGAACCTCTTTTATGAGATCCATTAACGTTTTTAACATGCTCTCAAAAGGCTTTATGAAGATGTTTTTATTACCTTTTTCAGAGATTTTATGTTGTGTAATAAATTCGTTTGGATTGTCTTTTTTAAGAAGAACTTCGTGTTTTAATAACGTTTTTATATTAGATGGTTTTAACCCCATTGCAACGAGTGTTTCTTTTTGATACGCTTCATCCGGTGTCAGTAGCTCCAATATAGTGTCTAATCGATGATATGATTTTTTTGTATAGACATATACACTGGCTGGTCTTTTGGGAAGATGTGAGATTTGTGTTTGCTCTAAATGGATTTTTCCATCTTGATGTAACAATTTAAGTTTTGTTAAATGTCGTTCATCTCTTTTTAATAATACGTACGTCTTATCCATGACCTTCATATCAAGTGAATTTAATAGTGGGTCTTCTTGACGTACATGAATCATATAACGATATTTGAATTGAAATACATGGGGAACAATGAGCTCAATAGCTTGTTGGTACAACATATGATTGTTTTTAACAAGATGTTGTATATGAGATAATGATTGTTTTGAAATCACTGGCATCGATGCATCCACATCAATAATTGATTTTGTCGCTGTTTGAGAGGTTTCTTTAATATGGATGATCACACCCGTTCTAGTCGTATTAGAAAAAGGCACGTGCACACGCATCCCTACTTCTAAAATAGGGATAAATGCTTTTTCAATCTTATAATCATAGGTGTGGTTAACATCATGATGTTTAATATCAACAATGACTTCAGCGAACATCTTTACCTCAATATTATTATAACAAAAAAGTAACTTGCGTTACTTGATTGTTTTAAGAAGTTGATCAATATGATTTCCGTATGCTAATGCTTCATCATATTTAAACAATAATTCTGGAATTTTTCTTACATTACGAATTTTTTCTGCGAGACGTTTTCTAATTTTTGATGTATGTTTCTCAAGCAATGCTTGCGCTTTTTTAATAATGTCATCATCATCAGATAACACAGTGTAAAAAATCGTTGCATAAGATAAATCTTTTGTTACTTTTACTTCTGTTAAGTTCACATAACCAACTTGACTATTTTTTACTTCTTCATTCACAATATTAGCAAGTTCTCGTTGGATTAAGCTTGCAAGTCTCTCAATAGAAATAGACATTAGACAACCTCCATCTCCTTCATTTTAGAAACTTCAATAATATCTCCTACTTTTATATCATTGAAGTTTTCAATAGAAAGTCCACATTCAAACCCTTGACGTACTTCTTTAGCATCATCTTTGAAACGTTTTAGAGAAGCAAGTTTACCTTCATATACAACAATCCCATCTCTTAAGACACGTACAAGTGCATCTCTAATAATCGAACCGTCTGTTACGATACAACCTGCAATTGTGCCAATTTTAGATACTTTAAATGTTTCTCTTACTTCAGCTTGACCAATCACAATTTCTTCAAATTTAGGTGCGAGCATACCTTTGAGTGCAGCTTCGATATCTTCTTGAACTCGATAAATAATTGAATATAATCTAATTTCAACACCTTGTGTATCTGCAAGTGCCTTAACAGACGCAGTAGGTCTTACATTGAATCCAATTAATATCGATTGTGTCGCATTTGCAAGTGTAACATCACTCTCTGATATCGCACCAACTTCTCCGCGAATCACATTTACATGGAAACCTTCTATATCAATTTTTTCTAAGAGCCCTTTAAGTGCTTCAATGGATCCGTTCACGTCACCTTTAATGATGAGATTAAGTTCTTTTTCAGATGATTCCATGTCTCCCATAAGGGATTCAAGAGAGGTTTTAGAACGTTTCTTAAGTTCTTTTTCTCGATCGCGTGATTGACGCCATCACGCACTTTGACGTGTCATTTTTTCATC
>DNNX01000109.1 GCA_003497445.1 Acholeplasmataceae bacterium
AAGAGGTTATAAAATTAGAATAAGAAAACTTGATCCTTATTTAAACGTAGATCCTGGAACTATGAGCCCATTTCAACATGGAGAAGTTTTTGTGACTGATGACGGCGCCGAAACAGATTTAGATTTAGGACATTATGAGCGTTTTATTGACGAATATTTAACAAAGGATTCTTCTGTAACGTCTGGTCAAATCTATGAAGAAGTTATCAATAAAGAACGAAAAGGGGATTATTTAGGTCACACGGTTCAAGTCATACCCCATATTACCGATATGATTAAAGAGAAACTCCATAAAATTGCAACACACACGCAGGCAGATATCGTAATCACTGAAATTGGTGGTACTGTAGGTGATATTGAATCACTTCCTTTTATTGAAGCGATTCGACAATTTAGAAGAGATATAGGGTATCACCATACATATTATTTACATACTACACTCATACCATATATTCATGCTTCCGGAGAATATAAAACGAAACCTACACAACACTCATTAAAAGAATTAAGATCGTTAGGTATTCATGCTGATGGCGTGTTACTTAGAAGTGATGCGCCTTTAGATTCATCTATTAAAGAGAAAGTTGCACTTCTAGGAGACATCAATAAAGATGCTGTCTTTACATCTCATGATGTTGAAATTTTGTATGAAGTAATTTTAAATTACAATAAACAAGGCATTACAGAACATATCTTAAATCATTTTGACCTTGAAGCTAGAATAATCAATGTGTCAGACTGGCAATCACTCATCAACAAGATGCGAGAAACTAAGCAAACTTTAAATATTGCAATGGTAGGGAAATATGTTGGACTTCACGATGCTTACTTTTCAATTATAGAAGCGCTAAAACATGCAGGATATCATCATCATACACATGTAGATATTACGTGGATAGATGCTGAAGATTTAGATCATATTGAGGCCCAACTTAAACATGTTGACGGTATTTTAATTCCTGGTGGATTTGGGGTACGTGCAACGGAAGGTAAGATCAAAGCTATTCGATATGCGAGAGAAAACAAAGTACCATTTTTAGGGATATGTTTTGGAATGCAACTCGCTGTTGTTGAATATGCTAGAAACGTATTAAACCTAGAAGATGCGCATTCAACAGAGCTTCATCCAGAAACACCACATCCAGTCATTGATATACAAAGAGGAAGGCAATCTGATGAAGATTTAGGTGGCACATTACGTTTAGGAGCATCCACATCATATATTCATAACAATACAAAACTATTTGAGATTTATCAAAAAGAATCCGTTGAAGAAAGACATCGACATCGTTTTGAAGTCAATCCAAAATATCATGCAATATTTAAAGATTCAGACATGGTATTTAGTGCATTTGATCAAACAAATACCCTTGTTGAGGCAATAGAAATTAAAAACCATCCATTTTTTATAGGAGTTCAATATCATCCTGAATTCTTATCTAGACCATTAAACCCAACGCGGTTATTTCTATCATTTATACAATCTATGCTAACACTTCAATAAGAGATGTTTTTATTTATAGGTATTGATTTTTTATCATGATATAATACAAATATGAATAAAAAATTATATATTTGTATTTACATTTTGTTTTTCTTAACGATGATGATGTTAGGCTCAGTATATACATATACTGTTTATCGACCATTTATCGAAAATAAATTTCAAGTAACCATATCCATCTCTGGTTTACCATATATGTTTTCATTAGGTTTTTTTTCTATATCAATGATCGTTACAGGAAAATTGATGAGAAAAGTTGCACTTAAAATATTAATTATTATTGGAACAATGCTTTTAATGATTTCATGGATAGGTACAGCTTTAAGCAATAGCATACTCATGTTTACGTTATTTTATGGTGTATTCATGGGGATATCTGTTGGAATATTTTATGGTGCAGCTTTACAGTTTGTTCAGAGATATGCAACACACCATTCAGGTTTTTTTGTTGGTCTTATGTTATTAGCTTTTGGATTGTCATCTGTGATATTAGCACCAACTTCAAGATATGTCCTTGATGTGTACTCTTTACAAACATTGTTTTTATATTATGCTTTATTTAGTGGTATTGTTACAATTCCATTGGTTGTTATCTATCCCTATAATTATCAAAATTTTAATGAAAAAGCTTATCAATCAATACCTTATCTAAGATTACTCATTATTTTCACACTTTCTTCAATGATTGGACTTATGATGATAGGTCTCACCTACAACATCGGTACAGATTACTATAAATTTGATGCAGTTGATGTTGCATTGGTTGTGAGTGGTTTGGCTCTTTTAAATGCAGTTTCAAGGCCTTTTTTTGGATATTTGATAGATCAATTGGGGTTCGAAAAAACTGCAATGATTTCTATCGGATCTATCGTCATTGCGAGCATCATCAATAGTTTGAATTTAGGATCATCACTCTTTTTGTTTGGTCTTGGATATAGTATATACTGGTTTAATTTAGGTGCATGGTTATCAATTATGCCAAATTATATCAAAAAGAAACACGGGAAAGATTTGTATGCAGCTTTATATGGAAAAGTTTTTCTTGGTTACGGCATCTCTGCACTATTAGGGACATTATTTTCATCAGTGATATTAGATTTTTTTGGTAATACCTTATATTTATATATATTTATTTTGCTGTTGACATTTATATTATTCTTATTTGTAAGAAAAGAGTCCATATGAAACTTGCAATTTATGATTTTGATGGTACGTATGTCAATGTACAAACTGT
>DNNX01000094.1:0-191 GCA_003497445.1 Acholeplasmataceae bacterium
AAAAGAACTGAATGTACAAGCGATTGCACAAGTACTCAAGAGACAAACATTAACAGATGAGGCCTATATTGCAACGTTTAAACCTACAACAAAAGTTATGCATTCAAAAATATATAAAGACAAACTGCTTATTCTAAAAAGATTAGGTATTGGACTCATTATTGTTGATGCATCCGCAACAATCATCAAAG
>DNNX01000094.1:513-8642 GCA_003497445.1 Acholeplasmataceae bacterium
AGCAGTTGAATAAAGAAAATGTTGGTGGAAGTCATCAAGTGAAAAGAATGACTTTGTATCGAAAACAATCAATGAATATTGCGCAATGTATCGGAAGAAATCCTAAAAAAGCGGCTCAAATAAAAAAAGAAACAGGTATCGATAAATCCTATTCAATCTTATATAAAAATTATTATGGATGGTTTGAAGCTCTGGGGAAAGGTATGTATCAATTAAGTGATCTCGGATTAAAAGATAATGATATATGACTTCATTGGTGTAAAGCAATATCATAATTTTCAAATGGAACATATGACAAAATCTAAATTAAAAAACTCATTATGAGAGGAACTATTTTAAACATTTAATACGATTACATAAATAAAGATTGGTATAAAAATATTTTGAGATTTATACACGATTCAAAACATTATGGGTGTATCTTCAAACACAATCTCTAGAGTCGTAAAAGCTATAAGCTAGAGTAAGAGCGGATGTGACAAATTATGAAATAAAAAAAGACTAGTATTTTTTGTCATTTCAATTTTCACATGATAAAATAGTATTATATTCTCAAAGGAGAAATTAATGATATTCGATTCAAAACATCAAGCCCGCGCTGATATTAGAGGAAAAGTCCTGAAAGCCTTTTTTGCAATAGTACTTACGAGTATTTTAGTCGGTATTTTAGGTTCGCTTTTGCAAGAAATAAACCCTTTTCCTGTACCAGTAACAGTCATGGGTGAAAATTTTTGGGAACAACCCGAAGCCTATACTCCAAAATTTTTACCAGGAACCATTTTTAACATGGTAACAAGTCTTGCATTAAGTTTTTTCTTTACAAGTGTATTATCGATAGGACTCAATAATTTTTTTATTAGAAATGGACAACAAAAAGAGCTAGATGTTGTAAATTCATTATTTATTGGATTTAAAACACGATATATATTTATTTTAAAAACATTATTGACTTTATTTTTAGCCGTTGCAATTTATGCTATTCCGATATATGGTCTCATGGTTGTAGGTTTAATAGTTGCGTTTATAGAACCGATCATCGGTGGAGTCATTTCTTTGATTGTTTTTATTGGATTTATTTTCCTTATTATTAAGCTATTAGATTATTCGTTTGTAATATTTTTATTAGCAGATGAAGATGTTGAATTTGATCAACCTAAAGCTTATTTAGAAGCTTCAAAACAAATGATAAAAGGTTATAAATTTGATTTTGTATTACTAGGATTATCTTTTATCCTTTGGTTTATTGCGAGTGCATTTACATTCTTTTTATTACTTATTTGGTTACTACCTTATATGTATCAATCATATGCAAACTTTTATTTAAAATTAAAACCCAAAAAAGAAGTTGCTGAAACATCTTTAGAAACTGATGAGATGTAAAAAAAGAAGCTTACTTAGTAAGCTTCTTTTTTTATTTTATTTATTTGTTTAATAAAGAAATCAATCATAGGTCCAATTGTAATTGCTAACACAATGGTACCTATAGAGACTGAACCAAATCCAATACCGATGATCACGCCTTGTAAAATGGCAATTAAAACAGCAAGTATTTCTACACCAACTCGTACTTTTAAAAAGTTATTCACCTTAAAGATTTCCATAAATGCAAAAGTCATCTCATCATATACCATTGAAGGGAAATTTGTTGTAATCATCAGTGATAATCCAAAAGGTAATAATGTTGCACCAAACATAAACCATATGATTTGATTGAGTAAACCGATTGGATTCATATTTGACAATATAATGATGTCCCACAAATCCATCATAGATGCAATCCCAAAAATAGGGATGATTACAATCAAGTATTTTAATTTTTTACGGTAAAAAATGATAAAAGCCAAAATCGTAAAATTTGTAATGAGTGACGCAGTTCCCAGTGTAATATTAAATAATAGTCTAGAGTGATCATTGACGGCATCCCAAGATCCAGCACCTATGGAAGACCTTAAAATCAGATTGACACCACCACCAGCAAGAAACATACCAAGGATATACATCATTATTCTTATATAAAACCATTTGGTTTTCAATGTCTTTGTATTCATATCGACTCCTAGCGTGCCATATGATTATATAAGATTATGAGGAATAATTCAATCCAAATCGGTAAGGAAATAAAAATCTTAAAGGATCATAGGTTTCTTGCCAAGAAGTTATACCCCAAGTAGCAATATCTTTTGGCCACGAATAGCTCAGTTTTCCTGAGAAATTTTCATATCCAAACATAAGTTGTGTGAGAGCATATCCACCTTCACTCCCTGGTAAAAATGCTGAGATAAACCCATCAAAATAATCTAAATCGTGATCTAAATATAACGGTCTACCACTAAACAAAACACCAATTACTATCTTACCGTCATTTTTTGCTTGCATTGCTTGGTTGAGTGCATGGATATTTTCTGGATGTGCATTTCCATTGACAAGCGAAGGATATGCTTGATCGCCAACACCTTCGGCATATGGCATTTCAGCAAGTGCAATAATGACAACATCACTTGTCTCGTAAGTGGATAAAGTTATCTGTTGTTCTATACCTTCTTTTAAAGATGTACCAACATTAAAGATGTTATCTATATTTCCTTGCCAGTTGGTCGTCCATCCACCAGACATGAGTCCAATATGATCTGAAGCGGGACCAGTTAGATAAATGTTTTGTGTAGTTGTTAATGGGAGTGCATCATTATTTATAAGCAAAATTGCACTTTTGATTGCAAGTTCTCTTGCAAGCAATGTATGATCGAGTTTCATATCCTCCGTATAGTCTAAATTGAATAAAGGTTGACGCATTAAATTTGACTGAAACTTAACACGTAAAATTCTAAATACAGCATCATTTATTCTTTCTAAAGAAATATCACCATTACTCACAGCAAACAATAATTCTTGATAAGCGGATTTCCAATCATAAGGTTCCATAAGCATGTCGATTCCAGCGTTTACAGATGTGACAATTTGTTGATAAAAACTTCCTTCAAGTTGATGGATTGCATTCCAATCACTGATAATAAATCCCTTAAAGCCAAGATCTTCTTTTAAAAGTTCTTGAAGGTAATATGTGTGACCATGCATTTTTATACCATTAATACTACTGTAAGATGCCATGATGGTTGGCACTTTCGCTTGAATGGCCTCTAAATAAGGTGCAAGATGTACATTAAGATTAACCTCATCAATGATGGCATTGCCTTGATCAATACCCATGGTGCCACCATCTGCTAAAAAATGTTTTGCAGTAGGAGTGATCCCATTTTCTAAATAGCCTAAAATTGCAGACTTCGTTAAGTTTTCGAAAAGTTCCGGATGTTCACCATAACTTTCATAAGAACGACCCCATCCAACATGCTGATTTACTGATAAACTAGGCGCAAAATTCCATGTAACACCAGTTGTTAATAGTTGTTCAGATGTTGCCTTGGATAAAGCATAAGTCAATTCAGGATCATTAATCACACCCATGTTAATTTGATGTGGGAAGATGGTCATATCATATACATTGTTATGGCCATGTACGGCATCTACACCATATAATAATGGAATACCTGAAGAAGAAGAAAGTGCCGCTTCTTGAAAATCTTTGACCATATCATACCAAGCTTGATGACTATCATACATATCATTTGGATGACTTCCTCCACCAGATAAAATTGATCCGATGTTAAATTCTTTAACGTCATCTAATGAAATATATCCTCGTTCTGCTTGAATCATCTGACCAACTTTTTCTTCTAATGTCAGGGTATCAAGCAATTCTTGTGCAAGCACATCACACGTGCCTTCATAGATATCACAAGGATGTTCTACAAAACATGTATAACTATTCGGATCCTCACAAGGATTGATTGAATCAATAATATTTGGAACTTGCTCTATACATCCAGTTAACAAAACTAGAAATAATAATGTGTTAAGTAGTTTTTTCATAAATATCCTTTCCTCTTATCTTAACATGAGTGATCAATTTTTATTAATAGGTTTGAATGTAAGAGTGTTTGACATGATTAAATCAATGAGATATATTTATAACATAACGTTAAATAAATTGACATTTAACTATATAGTGTAAAATTTGATTTGTTAGAAAACAGGTAATTAAAAAAATGAAAAACTTTGAATTCAAACTAATACAGAAAGAAAATATCGATCAAGTTATTCAAGTGGCGATTAAAACATTTGGATCTGGTGTAGAAACACTCATCTCGAAAAGAAATATGTGGGGATATTATGCTACAGATGGTGAACGTATTGTTGGTGCAATCATATTAGAAAAAGGCGGAAAAGACGAGGGGTTTGTTCAGTGGATTTTTGTAGATCCGAAAGCTCAGGGTAATAAAATTGCATCAAGATTAATGGATGTTGGAACACGAGCCTTGAACGCAGACGGAAGAACAAAACAATTTGCATTAGTAAGAGATGATAATACAGCATCATGGAATTTATTTTTAAAAGCTGGGTATCAAGTTTTACCTGTAATACATACACTATTTAAGTATTCTAAGAAATCGTTTTTCAAAAGAGCTGGATATGCCATGATTATAGGTTATTCAACATGGGTTAAAGACAACAATTCTAAACAAACAATCCCATATCCAAAATTTCCAATTGTAAGAGCATTAATTATGGCGTTAATATTGGGTAGTTCAATGTCTTTATTTGGACTAAGAGGTATTGAATTTCTATTTTTTTCACTACTCACTGTGATTGGAATAACATTACTTAGAATACTTGTTTCTTATCCAATAGCAAGGGCCTATGGGAAAGTAAAATTTTTACCTTCTCAAGGAGGTGTATTCTTAAGTTTTATTCTTGGAATAACATTTCAAATATGGTTGCCGGTATTTGGATTCTTTGCACCAAAAGAAGAACTGTGGAAAAGTCATGAGTTCAAGAAAAATTTAGGATTACAATCTTTTGCTACATTACTCCTTATGCAAGGCGCATTTATTGCATCTTCTTTTATATTTCACGATGTTTTTAATCAAGGTATGAATTTCATATTAGCTCATATTTTAGTGATTCAAACAATTCCTTTTTTTCCATTTGATGGAACGGATAGTGGAAAAATTATTCGTTATAACAAGTTTTTGTATATCATTAGTCTTGTTGTAACGATTCTTTCGATTATATTCTTTTTCTAAATACAGGAAAATAAATTTGAAAACGTTTTACTTGAATTGTTTTTTTAGCATTATTTTGGTATTATAAAACTGTCTTCAATATATCGTATAATCGACCGAATGTGGCGGTCAAGTCTCTACCATATCACCGTGAATGATATGACTACGATTGAAATCCTTTTTTTCGTTTTCAATCGACCACACAATACGTTTGTGTGGTTTTTTATTGATTATTGAAGACAAAAATAAAAAAAGGAGAAAGAAGATATGGAATTCTTGAAAAAGTATTTCCAAATTGAAGCACGTGGATCTAGTATCAGTGCTGAAATCATTGGTGGAATTGTTACCTTTTTAGCGATGGTGTACATTTTACCAGTGAATAGTTTCATGTTAGCTGACGCGGGGATGAGTCAGCCAGGTGTATTTGTTGCAACAGCACTAGCAGCAGGTTTTGCAACAATTTTAATGGGATTTTTAGGGAAGGTCCCAATTGCACTCGCATCTGGTATGGGTATTAATGCATTTTTTACTTATACTGTTGTTTTGGGTCTAGGATTTAAATGGCAAGAAGCACTAGCAGCAGTTTTAGTATCTGGGGTTTTATTTTTAATTGTGAGTTTAACAGGTCTTAGAAAACTCATCATTAATGCCATCCCAAGAGATTTAAAATTTGCGATTGGTGCAGGTATTGGATTTTTTATTGCATTTATTGGATTAAAAAATGCAGGTATTATTGTTTCTGATCCAGCAACCTTTGTTGCATTAGGAAACTTAGCAAATCCAGTTGTTTTACTTGGTTTAGTTGGTATTTTCTTAGTATTGATCTTATTTACAGCAGGTGGAAAATTATCTCGATTTGCGATTATTATTTCAATGCTTGCTGTCGGTATTGGTGGGGCGTTACTAGGACTTATTTTTCCTGGTTTAGAACCATTTATGCCAAATTTAACAACTGCAAATTTAGGTGCAGTATCTGAAGTTGGGGGATTATTTGGGCAAGCGTTTGGTGCACTTGGGTCTTTGTTATCAAATCCACTCGCATATCCTGTGATTGTTACTTTATTATTTATTGACTTCTTTGATACTGCTGGTACACTTGTATCCGTTGGACATCAAGCGGGATTACTTGATAAAGAAGGTCAGCTTATCGGTAATGATCAAGCATTACTTGTAGATTCAGTTGGGACGATGTTCGGTGCCATTGTAGGGACATCTACTGTGACATCTTATATTGAATCCAATACAGGAATTCAAGCAGGTGCTAAAACAGGATTAAGTGCTGTTGTCACTGGGGTGTTATTCTTACTTTCCATTTTACTTTACCCACTTTTTGGCTTCGTTGATGCCGTATTTGTAGATGGTGTTGCTTATTCACCTGCAACTTCGCTTGCACTTGTTTTTGTTGGGATTTTAATGATGAAACCACTTAAAGATATTAACTTTGAAGATCCCATTATATTAGCAAGTAGTTTCATTACAGTTATTATGATGATTTTGACATTTAAAATTTCAGAAGGGATTGCATTTGGTTTTATTACTTATGCACTACTTATGGCATTATCACCAAGAAGAAAAGAAGTACACTGGATGGTTTATGGACTTGGTGCATTCTTCTTAGTGCATTTACTTATTTATTTTATTTGGATTGCTTAATATACTTCGTAAAAAAAGCGTCTCTAATTGAGACGCTTTTTTTGTTATAATAAATTGAAGGTGAAACCATGTATGATTTGTTTTCAAATTATGAAGCCTCTGATATTATTACCAGATGGAAAGTTAAAACGTATAAAATACTAAGCTATATTATGTTTGCAGTCGGTGCATTTTTAACGATTGAATTTTTAGTATTGGCCTTCTTCTTAGATGCTGAAGTTGAGGCAGCGATGTATTTTTTATTACCATTTGCTTTAGTGATGGGACTTATAGGATTTGTGTTTTTTAAGGCAGGTAATAGCATGGCTTTAGGAAAAAAAGAAGTCGTGGAAGTCACGATATTTAACGAGTATCAAACAGATAAAACAAAAATTCCTGTAGCAAGACTTTCTTCCACTAATAAAAACAATTCTGAGTATGCAGTAATGTTATTATTAGGGACAGAAACGATCGATGTTTACAGATTAAATCGTTCTCTTCGACAATTGGCAAGCTATGCTAGTATTGATACCGTATTTACTTTTTACCTTAATACGAAAAACGGTCAATACAAATTTAAAAGAAAATTTTATGTAATACATAAAAGAAAACTTCATAAGTACTTTATGATGAAAGGTTCTGAAGATAAAGTCATAAACTTTATTAAATCCAATGGTTATTATTATAAAGTTTATGAAAATAACGTGTTAACACAACAGCATATATGAAAACAATACTTAGAAAAGACGTATTCGTAGATGATTTTTTAACAACATTCAATGAAAAAGATCATTTAGATATGTCATATATGATACAAACCATTGAACATCTAACATCATGGAAACCAAATATCTGGGGAAATGATATAGTTGGATTTGGTAATATGACATACTCAAATACATATGTTAAAAACCAACCCTTCTTCAAATTAGGGTTCAGAAAATCATCTACAGGATATACATTATATTTAAATGCATATGATGAAGCTTTATATCAATTAGCAGATCAACATCATATCAAACATGGTATGGGATGTTTTTATCTCAAGAAAAAAGATATTCATTCTAGCATTTTTAAAGCTCTTATTTTAGAATCAATCAAACACTAAGACACCAAGGATCAATGATCCTTATTACGTGTCTTTTATTTTGAGGAGGAAGTATGACAAAATATATATTTGTAACGGGTGGTGTTGTTTCAGGTATCGGAAAAGGGATATCAGCAGCAGCCATCGGACAATTACTCAAAAAACATGGATATAAAGTTACCATGCAAAAATTAGATCCATATATCAATGTGGACCCAGGAACCATGAGTCCTTTTCAACATGGAGAAGTGTTTGTCACACATGATGGTAAAGAAACAGATTTAGATTTAGGA